>JANQMT010000047.1:0-6276 GCA_028279945.1 Clostridia bacterium | reverse complement strand
CGTATCAATAAAATGAACAAGCTAAATAACGAATATCATTTTTCTGTTATATCAAAATTAGATGAGCAGGAAAAGGATATGTTGGAGTATAAAGTTAATCCTGAGTTTGGTAAGGGCAAAATTGTGTTGTATAAAGTGGTTAATGGGTTGTACGTTATTTTGACGGACTACATTATATTAAATAATAAGTTGGAAGCATCCCAAGCATTTCACAGTAAGGGTGGTATCTTTTTTAAGATGTTTGAGGGGAAATTTTTTATTAATGTTAAAAACAGAAAGGCCATAGTAATTGACAAGGGGGATATTGTTAATTTTTCGGGGGATAGTCAGGACAGAGTTGTTGAGCGTAAACACTTCGGAAAAAAAATTCTCTCTTTAGGTCTCTATTTTTATTATGACGAGTTAATTCATTCCATGTCCCAAAATCTCTTTGACAGCGCTGCCTTAGCTGCCTTAGAAGAATATATTAATGATGAACGGATTCGGCAGATACTGGTATACAAAAAGGACGAACAGATCGAAAAAGCTTTCTCCGATTTATGGCTTGTACTACAGGAGGATAATCGATTTTTAATTAAAACAAAGGCTTTGGAGCTTATTTATTATGCCACAAGCAATTATAGAAACCATCTATGTGATTCAAAAAAAAAGTATGATAAGCGTTTTATTTCTCAGGTAACTGAAATAAAGGATTTTTTGGATACAAATTTGGATCGGTACTATACTATTCCAGAATTGGCTAAAAAATTTGCCATCAGTCAAACCTACGCGAAGGAAATCTTTAAAGAGCTATATGGCAGTACCATCTATCAATATCATTTATCTCAAAGATTGAAAAAAGCAAAGGAGCTATTGGTCGAAAAAACAGACATGAAAATATCAGAAATTGCACTGCAAACAGGCTTTTCTTCCGCCAGCAAATTCACACAAGCTTTTAAGAAAAAATACAGTTTTCTCCCCTCATATTTTCGTAATTAATTCTCAAGCTTTGTCCGAATAGGATATCTTATTGATTTGATAGACGTATACAAGTTGATAAAAAGTAGATAAACTGTATAGAAGTTAGGTAAGACTAACTTCTATTCGTTTTGTTAAGGAGGAAAAAATGGGAAAAATTTTAAAGTACGCTAAAGAGAACAGAAACACTATTTATCTGGCACTGTTTTTTGTTTTTATCGGTGTTATCTCCGGCATTATCCCGTATTTTATTACCAACAACTTGATACAGCGCTTTATCATTAAAAATACTGTATCGTCCTGGTTTGTGCTGACGGCGTCTGCCGGTATTATCACATTTCTAATCATCAAAGCCGTAACTCAAAACATTGGGATGCGGCTATCTCATAAAGCCGCCTACAATACGCTTTTTGATATGCGAAAAACCTTTTGTGATAAATTATCGAGATTGCCTCTCGGGATTATCCAAAATAACGGAACCGGGTATTACAAAAAAAAGATTGTGGAAGATATTGAAAGCATGGAGATCCCTTTAGCTCATATTATTCCAGAGATGATTCCCAATATAGTTGTACCTATCTTTGTTCTACTGATTGTTTTTATCAAAGATTGGAGAATGGGGTTACTGTCCATGGCCTCTATTCCTTTTGGCATTATTCCAATGATGTTGATGCTTAAAACTGGGGTCAAGAAAATGCCTAAGTATTTTTCAGCTCAGAACAGGTTAAACAATAATATTATTGAGTATATTTCTGGAATGGAAGTTATTAAAATATTTGGCCAAACGGATTCTTCTTTTGAAAAATACGAAAACAGTGTGAAAAACTATATAAAATATTCAACAGACTGGACACTTTCATCCTGTAAAGGTATGGCAATTGTAACTATCGTTTTACCGTGTACTATCATTTTAACGCTACCTGTAGGGTTATATATGTACTTTCAAGGAATGCTTTCACTGCAAACGCTTATTTTTACCTTGATGATAACTATGGGTATCGGTGTTCCATTTAATAGGGCTTTGCTATTTATTCCTTTCTTTCCACGGTTGAACTACGCCATAAGTGAGCTGGAAAATGTCTTCTTTCAAGCGGAGCTGAAAACCGGAAGCAAGACAGATAAACCAAAAAGCTATCATATAGAATTTGATAAAGTTTCTTTTTCATATGAAGAAAAAACGGTCATCAATGATGTGTCGTTCTCGATTAAAGAAAGTACGATGACTGCTATCGTTGGGCCATCAGGAGGAGGGAAAAGCACACTGGCAAAGCTGTTAGTTCACTATTATGATATCGATAGGGGAGAAATAAAAATCGGAGGAGAAAACATCACAGGTTACACTCAGGAAGCATTGATGGAAATGATCAGCTTTGTGTCTCAGGATAGTTTTCTTTTCGATGATCCCATTATAGAAAATATCCGCAAAGGTAGGCAAAACGCTACGGATGAAGAGATTATGCAGGCTGCTAAAATGGCATCCGCTCACGATTTTATCATGGGGTTGGAAAATGGCTATCAAACAGTGGTAGGCAGCAGCGGAGGGAAACTTTCTGGTGGAGAAAGGCAGCGAATTGCCATTGCCAGGGCTATTCTTAAAGACTCACCAATCATTGTGTTAGATGAAGCCATGGCGCACTCCGATGCTGAAAACGAAGATCTGATTCAAGATGCCATAAACAGGCTGATGAAAGAAAAAACTGTAATTGTTATTGCCCACAGGCTAAGAAGCATAATGAATGCAGATACCATTATGGTGATCAATAAAGGAAGAATTATTGAAAAGGGTTCACACGATGATTTAATGAGGTGTTCAGATCTCTATCAGCAATTGTGGTCAGCCAATGAGAAATCTTACAATTGGGAGCTGGAGGTGTAATATGATCAATATCTTATACAGAATTATTCGATTATCCGGAACAAGAAAAAAGAAAATTATAATAGGAATGATTGCCAGAATATTAGAGGGGATAACTACAAGAATTCCTTTTATACTGATTTTATTTGCACTTACTAAAATTATTGATAAGAGTTTAACCATAAATGATATCTATATTCTTTCAGCAGTATTGGCCGGTGATTTAATTCTAGGCTGTATATTTAACTATATTGGAAGAATATATCTTTCTGTGCCCGCCTATGAAATTTTCGGAGAAGAACGATTAAAGCTGGCAAATCGCATAAAACGTTTTGCAATGGGCTATTTTACAGACGGTAATATCGGTGATTTAACGGCGGTGGTGACCTCGGACATAAAATATATTGAAGAATTTGGCGCTGTAAAACTGGGTGATCTGGTATCCACTCTTTTTGGATCGGCGATTATTTTAATTATGCTATTCTTTATCAGTACGCCTGTGGCCATTATAACCATGATTACCTACATTCCATGTGCTTTTCTCTTTAGAAATATACAAAAAATTGCCAAAAAATGTTCTGAAGAATCTCAGGAAACACAGCAACATGTTGTAGGTGGTATTGTTGAATACGTAAAAGGAATGGAAGTGATCAAAGCATTTAGCTTGACAGGAAACCGGCACAAAAAAATAATAAATCAATTTAAGGATTTTAAAAATGCTCAAATCAGGTATGCAAATAATTTCACGATCCCTCTTATGTATATCGAAATTATAACAGTAATCGCAATTGGTGTAATCATATATTTATACGCTAATGCGGTCTTAACAAACTATGATTATCTGGCATATTTGCTCATGTTTTCAATCATGGCCTTTGAAATTTTTAAGCCTATAAACGTGTTGTCTTCCGTGACTGCTGATATTCGTCTGATGGAAGCTGCGCTTAACCGGTATGAAAAGGCAATGATTACTGAAAAAATCCGTGATGAAGGAACTCTGTCAAAGATAGAAAGCTTCGATATCGAATTTTCTCAAGTTTCCTTTTCCTATGACAAAAAAGAGATTCTTCACAATATGAGCTTTATTGCGAAAGAAAAAAGTCTGACAGCTCTGGTCGGAAAGAGCGGGTGCGGAAAAACGACTATTACCAATCTTATCGCGCGTTTTTGGGATGTGAATAAAGGCGAAATACGTATCGGCGGAAAAAATATTAAAGATATATCTTTTGTAAGCCTCATGGAAAATATCAGCATGGTATTTCAAAATGTATATCTCTTCAACGACAGCATTTACAATAATATTGCTTTCGGAAACAAAAACGCTACGAACGAAGCAGTGATTAATGCGGCTAAAAAGGCCAGATGCTATGATTTTATTATGGAGTACGACGAGGGTTTTGACACCATAATTGGTGAAGGGGGAGCTTCACTTTCGGGAGGAGAGAAACAACGGATTTCTATTGCCAGAGCTATCTTAAAGGATGCGCCAATTATTCTGTTGGATGAGGCAACGGCCAGCGTTGATCCTGACAATGAAAACCTTATTCAGGAAGCTATTAGCGAGCTTATTGCCCACAAAACTATCATTGTTATTGCTCATAAGCTCTCTACCATTAAAAATGCAGACACTATTCTTGTCATAGAGGACGGACACATAACCGACAGAGGAAAACATATAGACTTGATGCAAAAAGAGGGTCTCTACAAAACACTTTGGAACAAGCGGGAAAAAAGCAGAGCTTGGAAAATAGAACGAACAGCCAAAGTTTAATCTTAGAGAAAGACGGAAGACCTGAGAAGAGTTAAATATATTTAGATATAGTATTATGTACCTGTTTATCACTCAAATATTAGAAGCCGAAAGGAAACAAGAAAATGATAAAAAAAATAACAACTGTTTTAGTAGTTATGTTGCTAGTTGTATCATTGGCAGTTGGCTGCACACCCGACAGAGATGCTGCAGAAATCGGAGCCGAAAGCTCAGAAAAGGATATCAATAAAATAGTTATGTGCCAAAGCGCTGACCTTATTGGTAGTAGTAATATAACTCCACTTGCGAATGAAATGGCAGCCACATTTTACCTTGCAAATTTTTACGAAACCTTAGTCAATTATGAAAAAGGAACTATTACGCCCGGCTTGGCCGAATCGTGGGAAGTGAATGAAAATGAAATTACATTCAAGCTGAAAAAGGGAGTTAAGTTTTCTGATGGTGCAGACTTTAATGCAGAGGTCGTAAAAAAGAACTTTGATATGATTCCAAAAATTTGGCCGGAAATGTTTGTCAGTGCTTTTAATGTGTTAAGAACATTAGATGAAGTGCAGGTTATTGATAATTACACTGTAAAGCTTGTCCTAGCCAATCCTTATTACGGAGCATTACAGGAATTAACAAATGGAGGCCCTTATGGGATGATGTCTCCTAATGCATATACGGAAGAAGGCCTTTCAGAGGGAGCTGATTCTAAAACTTTTGGAACCGGTCCATATATGCTGGATAGTTTTGTAAAGGGGCAGGAATACACCTTTGTCAGAAATGAAAATTATTGGGGTGAGCAACCTGCAGTCGAACAATTCGTTGTAAAAATAATACCTGATATGGAGTCAAGAGTATTGGCCCTCAGATCCGGAGAAATAGACATGATTGTCGGTGCAAACAACATTACTTATGATGCCTTTTCGGAATTCTTAAACGATGGTAAATTTGAATCTAAAGTATCCGAAGTTGAAGTTACAACCAATGGTATAATGCTTAATACCACAAAAGCTCCTTTTGATGATAAGAATGTTAGGCTTGCCATCCAACATGCAATTGACAGACAGGTAATATGTGACTATGTACTTTATGGGATCGAAACAAGAGCGGATTTCTTGTTTAATCCCGAGCTGCCTTATTGTGATGTTGCTTTGGAAGCCTTCAATTATGATGTTGAAAAGGCGAAAGACCTGCTGGATCAAGCAGGGTGGCTAGAAACAGGCAAAAGTGAGGTCAGAGAAAAAGAAGGGCAGCGATTGGAAGCCGAAATAATTTTTAAATCGGGTGTAGGTGTACAAGAGGATGTTTCGCTGGCTTTAACCGGGGAACTTAAAGAAATAGGATTTGATGTCAGGGTAACCGAATTGGAACGTATGGCTTGGTTTGGAAAGGCTGCTGAAGGTGATTTTACAATCTCAGCATTAGAAACAATGGGAATACCCTATGATCCCCAGATATTTATCAATATTATGACTACTCCAGGCTGGAACAAACCATTGCAGCAAGGATTAGCTGTGAAACCGGAAATAGATAAGAAAATAAAAGAATTGTCAAATACGGTTGATAGCGAAAAAATTCAAGAAATCTATGATTACATTTTGACAACATTGCATCAGGAAGCATTGTATGTTCCGGTTTCATACGCTAGGGAACTTGTGATATTCAATAAAGAATTAGTTAATGATTATAAGTTCAATGGACAACCATC
>JANQMT010000147.1:0-12026 GCA_028279945.1 Clostridia bacterium | reverse complement strand
CTTTAGTTGGTATCCTGTATAGAATACCAGCTATTATGAAATGAATAGGTTAATATCAAGTATTATCCGATCCTTGTTGCACAAGGATTAATTTATTTTTTATTGAACCACTTCAAATCCTTCATTTGCCCATCCGCTAGGATCTGTTACAGGTGTTCCCATTCCGGATTTTAGAGAAATAGCATCATAACCCAATGCTCTTAATCCACCTACTGTTTGACCGGCGGTTTGACCACTGTAGCAATAAATAACGATGGTTTTATCTTTTGGCAAGTCACCAAAGCTTTCTTGCATACCAGGTTGAAACGGTATGTTAATAGCTCCGGGTATATGTCCTTCTGCATAAGCATCTGCTTGTCTTATAGATACTAAGAAATAACTATCGTCTTCTGCATCTAACGCTTCTTTTAGTTTTTCTGCAGGAATGATATTGCTGCCATAAGTTGCATTCATATTGCTGAAATAGTCTGCAATCATAGTCTTGAGTTCAGGATCTAATTCAGAACCTTGAGGCTCATCAAACTCTTTAACATCTGTAGTGATAAGCGCTTCATATCCTTCTACTTTGCTGATTCCAAGCTTAAATCCATATTTGATAGATTTGGAATCGAAACCGGCAATTTTCATTAATCCAACAGTCTGACCTGCTGTTTGACCTGTATAACAATATACATATACAGTCTCATCCATAGGAATGCTGTCAAGGTTGTCTACTAAACTGCTGGTTCCCCATGGTGCATTAATTGAGTCCACTAAATGACCCGCAGCGTAATCTTCTGCTTTTCTTATATCCAATAGGAATAATTCTTCTCCATCATTGATCTTTGCTATAACATCTTCTGCAGGCACAATTAGACCTGGAAGTTCATCAAAGAATGCTAATGCTGCTTCTTCCACTACATCCACTTCTTCAACCGGCTCTTCTGCAGGCTCTTCAGCTGCTGCAGGCTCTTCTGCCGGTTCTTCTGCGCCTCCTCCACAAGCTGCTAAAGAAAAGACTAATACCAAAGCAAGTAATAAAGCTAAAAGTTTTTTCTTTTCAAATAACATTAAAAAACTCCTCCCCATTCTTGTTATTTTTTTAACATAATAACTTATGGACATTATATCATTGATTTAGCACTCTATTATCACTGGTTATTTCGATGTTGTATTAGAAATTACGATAGCTAAATCCAATGAGACTATATTTTCTTATGACTGATCTTGTATATTCGGTTTAACCGGTGCTTCACCATCAGGGTATTGTACCGGCAATGATGGATCAGAGCTGTATTCTATCCATGCACCATCATATAGTTTTAAATCCCTGTAACCTGCATTGTACAACGCTAAATAGGTCTGAGCAGCTCTTATAGAAGTCTTACAATACATAATAATTGTATCCTCGGGCTTTATATCTTGTTCCACATATTTAATTTGAATATCCTGCACATTTCGATAGGTGCCATCTTCATAATTGTTGGTGATGTAGTCAATATGAATAGATGTGGGAATAGTCCCCTCTTCATATTCTTCAGTACTTCTTACATCTAAAAGTTTAACGTTATCTTTAGGGTTGTTAATTTGAGCCATTACATCATCTAAGGTGGCAATCATTTGGTCATTGGATTCATTAATCGTATATTTTGCAGATGATCTGGTCTCATCTCCTTCAGCGGTATCAGCACCTTTCTCTATCAATGCGTTGAATCCTCCGCTGATCACTTTCACTGAATCATGACCATAGAATTTCATCGTCCACCAAAGCCTTGCAGCATCCATATTGTTATTGTTATCATAAATAATAACGGTGGAGTCATTGGATATACCTGCTTTACCCAATATCTTTTCAATATCTTTTTTAGGGGCTAACATATTTGGAAAAGGCTCTGATACTACAATATCGCTTCTTTCAATATTTACAGCTCCTTGAATATGTTGTTTCATATAAGTGCTGTTCTTTTGTGCATCGACTAAAACAACCTCTTCATCATCCATCATATCAAGAGCCGTCTCTGCTAATATGATTTCTGTTCCTGTTTCTTCAAAATCATAGCCGCCGCAAGCTGATAAACTTAGAACACATACCAGCATTAACACAACCAATATTGCTTTTTTCTTTATCATAGTCACCCTCCTTTCTTTCTAATTAGCTTATACTCTTTTATTAAACAAAATTTTCAAATAGATTTATTCAAATCATGCTATACTATCAGTAAGAATAACGTCTTCAAATCAACGGAGGATATTCAATGACTGAATATAATAAGCTTTGTAAATATCTTATTTATATATTCTTACTGCTCTATCTGGTGCTCAACAGTTTTTTTCTTACCGAATTTCCATTTGTCCATTCAGATGAATCCTGGCTGAGTGGTTTAAGCAGAGATATCTTGGAAAAACGAACTTTTTCAACTACCGAAAGTTTTTTTGATTTGTATCCCAGAAACCCTCATGCCATAAAAATATTTTTTCACACCATACAAGCAACCGTCATTCATACCCTGGGGTATACTATTTTTAATATGCGTTTTATCTCTTTGGTTTTTGGTGTTTTAACATTATTGGTCTTTTATAAATTAATACACCAATTATTTCATTCTCTTTGGCTGTCGGTGATATCCGTTGTCATACTTGCATTGGATATTCAATTTATTTATGCATCACATTTTGCTCGTCAAGAAATCATTCTGCTGTTTATATTTATGACAGCCCTAACCATTAATATGGTTCATCTTGACGATTTATCCCTTAAACATGTTATGATCACCGGTATTCTAATGGGTATCAGCATTGGGATGCATCCTAATAGCTTTATTATTGCTATCCCATTTGGATTGTTATATGGTTATCAATTTTTCTTTAGAAAAAAAACCATAAAGCTACCGTTATTATATATTCTTTTGCTAAGTATTTTTGCTTCGGTATTTATTGCTATCAGCTTATCTTTTAATGCTGACTATCTATCCGATTACGGGTCATACGGGTCAGATTTGGGTGTTACGCAATCTTTATTTGAAAAAGCAACCCAATTAAAATACTATCTGTTAAAGCTTTATTACGGCATCAGCGGTACTTATTATACCCCTAATATCCGGTTTCAATTTGTTTTATTTTTCATTGCTGCACCGGCAGCATTGTATTACTGCTTCAAAGAAACTCATACGCATCTACGGGAAAGGATTATCTTTGCTTTCCTAGCTATAATAGGTGTACTAGCGGGTATTGTTTTAATTGGCCGTTACAATCCAACAAGTATTGTCTTCTTTTTTCCATTACTTTATTTATTAGTCATTTATGATTTATCAAAACTCAGTTTAATGCCCAAGAAGCTTGCCTTATTATTTATTGTAGCTGCTCTGACAATAATTAGTATAACCAATATTTTACCTTATACCAAAGTCAGTTATGGCTCTTATCTTTCGAGCATAGGAAAAACGGTTCCCAAAACCAGCCGCGTACTTGCTAATTTGAATGCAGCATATTATTTTGAATCCAAAGGGCTGTATGACTACAGAAATTTGGCCTACCTTGAGGAGAATCAAGTATCTTTTTCCGAATATATCGATAAAAATCAAATCGAATATATCATTTATCCGGAAGAAATGGATTATATCTATAATCATCGCCCTTTGTATAATGGCATGTATGGTAATCTTTATCCATACTATGATGACATGCAGCAATTTTTAAACCGGCGCTGCATCCTTGTAGATTCTTTTGATAACTATTATGGTATGCGCATCGCTAAATATTTTTTAACAAAGGAGTGGCATGTTAAAATCTACAAGGTTTCACCACAATAAACTCTATTAAACGCTTTCTTTAGCGCAAGCTTTAAGCGCATTGAGTATACAATCTTTCGAAATCTCTTGATCAATCACTTGATCTACTTTTCCGTCTTTTATGATTGCTATAGATGGGAAGCAAGTAACCCCTAGTTTGTGAGCCAGCCCTTTGGATTTGTAAACATCTATTTTATTAAAATGATAGTCCTCTTTATAATCTGCTTCCATTTCTTCTACTCTTGCCAATAATTCTCTCTGGTCTGCTTCCACAGCATTGAATACATAAACAACACCATCTTTATCTGCTTTCATGATCTGAGAATTAAAAGCTTCACATTCTGCAATGTATTTTTCCGCACAAACACCTGCAATAGCTCCATCTCCAACACATGTTGCCACTTGTCTAAGATATTTTTCGCGTACATCGCCTACAGCATATACGCCTTCAATATTGGTTCGCATATTTTCATCCGTTAGGATATAGCCTTTGTCCGTCATGTTAATAATGCCTTTAAATACATCTGTATTCGGAATATAACCGATGAATTCAAAGCATGTATGACAATCAATGGGAATCAATTGTCCGGTTTTAAGATTCTTTAAAACAGTTGTTTTAAGCTGCTCCTCACCTTCAAAGCGTTCAACAACCGTATTCCACTCAAATTTCATTTTTGAGTTAGCCAATGCAGCAGCTTTTGCTATTTCGTTGCAATCCATTTTACCGGTATCGTGTATAACGGAAACAATAACTTCGCTGGCAAACTTAGTTAAAAACATGCCTTCTTCAATGGCTGCATCGCCTGAGCCAATAACCACTACAGTTTTATCTGTATTGGCAGCCGCATCACAAGTTGCGCAGAAAGCGATGCCCTTACCTAAATAGTCTTCTTCATTTTCGGCTCCGGTTATTCTAGGTCTTCCTCCGGTTGCAATAATAACAACTTTAGCTTCATATATATTTCTGAAGGTTTCTACTATCTTTGTTTCACCTTCCAGTTCTACTTTTTTTACATCTGTTAATTTAAATTTTACATCAAATTTCTTAGCTTGCTGATGGAAAAGATCCATAAGTTCTTTTCCCGATGCGCCTTCAGGAAAGCCAGGATAGTTTTCTATTTCATTGGTGTTGGTAGCCAAACCTCCAACCAGAGATTGTTCAATTATTAGAGTCTTAAGTTTGGCACGTCCCGCATAAATCCCTGCAGTAAGACCTGCCGATCCTCCTCCAATAATAACAACATCGTATTGTTCTCTTTTCTTTTCTCTCATGGTGTTATCCCCTTACATAAAATATTTAACTAGCAATTTACTGCCGATTACAGCTCCAAGGAACATAAATACAGCAAATACCCATCCAGATAAGGAAAGTGATGCAATACCACTGAAAAGTGCACCGATATTACAACCAAAAGCGATTCGTGCACCGTATCCCATTAATAGGCCTCCTAAGGCAGCTGCAACAATTTGTTTTTTAGACTTTATCTTTTTCATTTTGAATTGAGAAGCAGCAAGTGTTGCAAAAAGAGCTCCAAAAATGATTCCCAGATTTCTTAAACTTCCCGGATCATTAAACAGTCCTCTTTCCAGCGTTGCTTGAGCACCGGGACTACTAAAGTAATACCACCTATCTACACTGCCTCCAAGAGTTTCAAACAGCCAAGCACCCCAGTTTGCAAATACTCCCGACACGCCCCAAGGATTTCCCGTTGTAGCAAATGTCACAATTTGAAATACGGATAAGAGTATCGCTCCGGTTACATACGGCCATGCATCTTTAAACCATATTTTATAGTATTTTGTATCTCGAATTTTCATGAACAACCCTCCTTTTTTCTATTCATACAGGGTTTAAGGTTTTTCTATAATAACCTCCCACTCACCATCGTCCACTTCGTCTATTTCCACGTTATATCCATTTTTTCTAGCCCATTCCGGTACATTTTTCATGGCACAACTGTGGTCAACTTGGACAATCAGTACATCTCCGGCATTTAATTCCTTTAAAGCATTCTCAGTTTTTACTAAAGGTACAGGACAAGCCTCACCTAAACAATCTAATACAACTTCTTTCATAGATTAATCCTCCCTTAATGATTAATGAGTAACGAATAATAAAGATAATTTTGCAGGGTACAAAATTCTTAATATTCAGCTTTCACTTCGTTAATATAATTGCTTACTATTTAGTTTTTTCTATAAATACTTCCCATTCTCCATCATCTACTTCTTCGATTTCCACGTTATGACCATTTTTTCTTCCCCACTCAGGTACATTTTTCATGGCACAGCTGTGGTCAACTTGAACAATCAATAAATCTCCTACTTCAAGTTCTTTTAATGCATTTTCTGTTTTTACTAAAGGTACCGGACACGCTTCTCCTAAACAATCTAATACGACTTCTTTCATCTGATTTGTTCCTCCTTTAATTCTTCTGTTAAATAATTAATAATGATTTAAGCTGATTTTTCTCTGTTTTCCCACTTGTCGGCTAAAATGTACAAAATAGCTATAATCAGCAAGTTGATTAATAACCCTCCCAGCCATCCAAATACATCCGGTAAGAAAACTTCTGTTCCTTTTAGCATAAAGTTCAATTTCCACCATCCGAAATGATACGCTCCAAGCAATGACCCAATAACGAAAAACGCAAGAGATAAGATATTCATAATAAAGCCTTCTCCTACACGCATCAATGTCCCTGAAGCACATCCGCCTGCGATAACCATTCCTATACCAAACATCACAGCACCTATAGCAGTAGCTCCACTAATAGGGGCAACATAACTTTGGCCGGGTATAGGAAGACCATTAATAAAGTAGCCATACTTTATTGCAGTAAATCCAATGGTTGTTATGGCAAACGCAATTAAAACGGCTCTGGTAATAGTAGTGCTTCCCGTTAGATATGGATCTCTCATGGATGCTGTGAAACAAAATCGAGACCTTTGCAGAATAAAACCAAAGCAAGCTCCCGTCACCCAAAACAGTGATAAATGGGAATCTTTAGTTATAAGGTAAACTGCAAAAGCAATCATGATTATGCCAAGTACAGTTGCATGAGGAAGCATATTTTTTTTGGGTTTTCTAGGTGTTCTTGAACGTCTTCTAGCTGAACTTTGAGTTGTTGTGCTAACATCCGTCATCTGCCTCACTCCTTAAAATGATATTTTATTAACAATCTTTGACTTGATTTTAACATAAATTTTTCCTCTTACTCTATTTGATATGCTGATGTAGTATCGAAATTGACAATAGCTATGAATAATTGTTACAATAAGAAGAAAAATAATAATAAAATGAGAGGAATTGGTTACATGCATATAGAAAATTTTGAGTACTTTTATCAGGTTGCTAAGGCAAAAAGTATTTCAAAAGTAGCAAAGAACCAACATATATCTCAATCTGCTTTAAGTCAACAAATACAAAAATTCGAAGAAAGCTTGGGCGTTGATCTCCTAGAAAGAAGTAATAAAGGAGTGACCCTTACCGAAATAGGACAGGTGGTCTTAAAGTATTCCGAGAACATTATGAGAACTTATTCTAAAATGCAAGAAGAAATTCAATCTGTCGAAGAAAACATATCCATTATTAAAATTCAGGCAAATTATGCCATTACAGACCACGCCTTGCCCTGTACCTTATATAAAGTAAAAGAACAATATGGGTATCATAAATATGAATTGACCTCTAACCCTTCCTCAGATATAGTGGATAATATTGCCAATGATATTTGTGATATTGGATTTATTAACGGCGACCCACTTTCTGATGAGCTCCATTCAGAAAAGGTTGGAAGTAATACCATTGTACTGATATCCAATACCAATGGCAAAACACCTGATACCATTTATTTAGAAGATTTATTTAAATTTCCTCTTATCACATTAAATGATAAGTATGAAATTAAGAGCATTTTTAAAAAAGAATTACAATATATGAATTATGAGTATGACAATTTAAATATCGTTTTTGAAACAGACTCCATAGAAGCATTAAAATCTTCAGTTGTTAGAGGTCATGGTGTAGGTTTTATACCTTATGTTGCGGTTAAAGAGGAATTATATAGAAAAAGATTTAAAGTAGTTAAAATCGAAGATTTTAACATTGTACAAGATGTTTATATGATAAGCAAAAAAGGACAGAGCAGAAACAAATCCGTTAACGAATTCATCGAAGCTTTTAAAGTATTGGGAAGCAATAGTTTTTGTTAACCATTGTGGGGTAGTATGTTGTATCGGCATACTACCTCAGGGTTATGAATATCTCCCATACCCCATTAATAGCTTCTTCCACTTCTACATATAATTGTTTTTTAGTAAAATGGTCTTTTATCGATTCCACAACGCAGCTGTGATCGGATATAACTTTTAGCGTATCCCCTTCACGCATGCTTTTTAGTTCTTCTTTTATTCTTAAAACCGGTATTGGACACATTTCTCCAAAACAATCCAGTTCACGTTCATTATTCATACGCATTCCCCTATTAATCATATAAAACTTGTATTATAATACTAGAAGCCAACTAACATCAGGCCACATTCTAAAAAAGCATTTATTCAGCAAGCATAAAAAACAAGAAATGATTGTATTACAAAAAAAATGAAATTTTTCTTCTATCTGTTATATTATAACCTATACCAATAACTTTCATCAAGGTGATAAAGAATGGAAATACCGTTTAATAAAGTTTCATTTACCGGAAAAGAAAATAAATATATCCAAACAGCTGCCAAAAACTTAGATAAAAGAAGTTTTACTTTAAAGTGCGCTGAATGGATAAAAAGCTATACATCTGTAGAAGAAGTCATCATGACTTCTTCTGCTACTAGTGCGCTGGAGCTGGCCGTACGCTCCATTTGGTGTGACAAGGAAAGCGAAATTATTCTGCCTTCATTTACGTTTCCATCGGCTGCTAATGCGGTTTTATTGGCAGGCGCACAGCCTGTTTTTTGCGAAATTGATGACAATACACTATGTCTGGATATAAAAGATTTTCAGTCCAAAATAACTTCAAAAACCAAAGCAGTTATTATCATAGACTATGGCGGGTCTTCTCCTCATATCCATCAACTTATTGAAATAGCACGGAAAAATAATCTTATGGTTATTGAAGATTCTGCTCATGCTTTTTTATCTTCTTACAAAGAAAAACCTTTAGGCTCTTGGGGTGATTTGGGTATTTTTAGCTTTCACTCTACAAAAAATATCGTATGCGGTGAGGGCGGCGCTCTATTAATCAATACGAAAAATAAAGATATTATACATCACATACATCAGCTTTACCATCACGGAACCAATAAAGTTGAATTTTTACAAGGAAAGTCATCATCCTACAGCTGGCATGCCCTGGGACTTAATCCACAACCGTCTGAACTGTCTATGGCTTTTCTTTTAGCTCAGCTGGAAGAAAGTAAATCTTTAACGAAGCAAAGACAAAAAAACTTTTTGTCCTACTATAACTTTTTTGTTGAATATCCGTATAAGAAAGGCATCGTGTTATTTTCAAATATCTATCCTGACCATGTCTCAAATTGCCATACATTCTATATTGTGTTTGAAAGTCAAGATATGAGAGATTATATAATTGAACAATTAAAAAAGCGTCATATATATGCTTATTTTCATTTTGTTCCTTTACATCTCTCCCCTATGGGTAAAAAGCTGGGCTATTCACCTTCTGACTTTCCTATTACCAATAAAATCAGCGAAGGACTGCTTAGGCTGCCTTTATATAATCATATGACAGAGAAAGAATGCCGGTTTGTTATTCAGTCAGTAAAAGAAATATTGGAGGCACTTTAGTATATGAAAAGTATTTCAGTTATTATTCCTGTTTACAATGGCAGTAGGTCGATAAAAGAGCTTTTTAACCAGTTAACCAAAGTTTTATCCGGGTTATCATCCCAATACGAAATTATTTTTGTAGATGATTTTAGCCATGACAACAGCTGGGAAATTATAAAAGATATACATAACCATTACAATAATGTTAAAGCTTTTCGTTTAAATAAAAACTATGGGCAACAGAGTGCGCTTTTATGCGGCATGAAAGCTGCTTCTTTTGATTTTGTTGTCACCATAGACGATGATCTCCAGCATAACCCTGAACACATCCGGCTTATGGCAGAAGAAATGAATAAGGGCTATGACATGGTTTATTGTGTATTTCACCAAAGCTATCATAGCTTCTATCGAAAGTTAGGGTCTAAGATGACGGATCAGTTGTTTAATTTCGTCTTAAAGAAGCCTAAAGACATTAGGGTTAGCAGCTTTAGAATCTTGAAAAAAGACATTGTTGATGAAATTATTAAACAGGATAAAGGCTATGTTTATATTTCAGCCTCTGCTCTCAGACTCACACAAAAAGTGAAATCCATTGATGTAACACATCAGATTCGAAAGTTTGGACAAAGCAATTATAATTTTAAAAAACTGCTGAAAATATTTTTAAAAATATATATTTATTATTCTTCCAACCCGTTCTGCCGACTTTTTAGGAAAAATGATCCTATTTATGAGGTGAATGAAAAACTCCTGTAGGGGCAGCTCCTTGTAGCCACCCTTAACGATGAAAGCTTCACTCATTAGGCATTAATAAAAAGTGGTCAATATTTAATAATACTCTTGCATTATGATTTATGTTGAGAGACATTAGGTATAAAATTTTCATTACGAAATAAACAAAGGGATTTAAATTTAATTAATACTAAAGTAAAACGGTCAGTGCCCTAAACCTCTGCAAAGAATTACAACCCTTTGGTTTTAATTCCGTTGTACTCCATTAAAACTAGTATTTCTTCATTACAAATTATATACCAAATATCTCCTGCAGCTATTAATACGTATTCGTTCAGCAAGACTGGCAAAAAAGGATGAAAAACATGAAATTATTAATTCTCGGCGGTGGGAGCTGCCAAATTAACGGTATCAAAAGAGCAAAAGAAATGGGTATAGATGTTGTGGTTTCAGACTACTTACCGGATGCTCCCGGCAAGTCTTTGGCAGACTTTTCGGAGATGACCAGTACTTTTGATCACCAAGGTATTTTAGATATCGCAAAAAAACATCATGTAGATGGTATTATGACCTTGGGTACCGACCAGCCCGTATACACCTGTTCATATGTGGCTGAGCAATTGGCACTGCCCTCCTATTTGGATGCCTATACAGCCAAATCCGTCACCAATAAGAAGCTCATGAAAACCATTATGAGTCAAAATAACATCCCGGCACAAAACTACACTTTTATATCCAAAGGTTTTGATGATAAAGCACTCAGCGGTTTAACATTTCCCTTAGTCATAAAGCCTTTAGATTCTCAAGGGCAAAGAGGTGTCTACAAGCTTCAAACGGTTGAAGCGGTTAGAAGCTATATTCATAAAACCTTAAGTTTTTCCAGGGAAAATTCAATTCTGGTTGAGGAGTATTATCCAAGTGATGAAATCACTGTCAGCGGCTGGGTTAATAATGGTAAGGTTCATATACTAACCATTACGGATCGTTTAACTTTTGAAAGTCCTCCGGTTATTGGTATCAGCTATGGACATATTTTTCCTTCAAAACACCTTAGCCAATATTCCAATACGATTCAACAAATGACTTTTGATTTGGTTAAAGCATTCAACATTCAAAATGGTCCTATATATTTTCAAATGCTGGTAGGCCATGACGGCGTCAAAGTCAATGAAATCGCTTGCAGAATAGGCGGTGCCTTTGAAGACCAATGGATCCCTCATCTTACAGGTGTCAATCTACTAAATATGGTGATACAATCGAGTTTAGGCAATCCTATTGATGCCAAACCATTATCTCAATATGATTTGTCCAAAAACAAACAATACCTATCCGTACAGCTTTTCTTTGCAAAAGCAGGAAAAATTGACGATATGACACCTTTTTCCGAATTAAATTTGCCTTTTGTTATTGGGGGTAGACACAATTTTTCTGTAGGTGACACCATAGCGTCTATAGAAAACGCTTCACAGCGAGCAGGCTATATGATTATTACGGGTAAAACCAGAAAAAACTTGGATGAAAACATCAACCAAGCATTTAAGCATTTAAAAATTATGAATGGGAAAAACAATTTAATTATTCCTTATTGGATTTATTAAGTCAGCCCAATATTGGCTTTTTTTTATAAAACTCTTACTTTGGGCTTGCTGAACGAATACGCATTTATTAACTACAGGAGATATTTGGTATATAATTTGTAATGAAGAAATACTAGTTTTAATGAAGTGCAACGGAATTAA
>JANQMT010000003.1:0-8683 GCA_028279945.1 Clostridia bacterium | reverse complement strand
CGGGCTGCAGAAGTAGATGCAACGGTACTCATTACAGGTGAATCAGGCGTAGGCTAGGAATTGATTGCAAAATATTTGCACAAACTCAGTTCTAGAAATGAAAAACCTTTTATTAAAATAAACTGCGCTGCTATACCTGCTAATTTATTAGAATCTGAACTGTTCGGATATATGCCCGGTGCATTTACCGGTGCCAATAAGCAAGGAAAAATTGGATTATTTGAACTGGCCAATGAAGGTACATTACTATTGGATGAAATTGGGGAAATGCCTTTTGAGCTGCAAGCTAAGCTTCTTCGTGCATTGCAAAGTAAAGAAGTTTTCCGAATTGGAGGAAAAGAATCCATTCAAATAGATACGCGCATACTTGCAGCCACAAACCGCAACTTAAAAGAAATGATGCAAAGAGGAGATTTTAGAGAAGATCTTTATTATAGATTAAATATCATTAACATTGATTTGTTCCCATTGAGGAAAAGAATTGCAGATATTCCGCCTCTTATCATGTATCTTCTTGAAAAATACAACAAAAAGCATAAACGAGACAAAAGCATTTCGATGCAAACGGTAGATGCATTAATAGAATATCAATGGCCTGGGAATGTTCGAGAATTAGAAAACCTTGTAGAACGCCTTGTGGTTTTAACGGATGAAAAAGATATTCAAATTTATCATTTGCCTGAAAGCTATCGTACATCCAATACCCCTGATTTTTCAGTAAGCGTAAATGGTATTCTGCCCTTAAAAACTGCAGTAGCTGAAGTTGAAAAACAATTATTGATCAAAGCTAAGCAAAAATATGGCAGTACCAGAAAGATGGCTAAAGCCCTAGGTGTTGATCAATCTACTATTGTAAGAAAATACAGTTCTATAAAATATACAGAAAGTTAAATAAAAATCACTATTGCTTTTTACATGAATTTTTATTATTATAAAATTAAGATCTGCTTTAATGGATTTAGGTAGCACATCTGTTAAAGGGGATGAAAAAAATATGTTGATATCCTAATTACAAGGATTGTTTCTAAGTAAGAGGGCGCAGGCAATTCAATAACGATAATAGCTCCGGTCTGCCGGAGTTTTTTTGTTTGCTGTGCCCCTTTGGCGGCATCTATACCAGATGCGCCCAAAGGATTTTTTAATTTCTAGGAGGTATTTTATATGGATAATCGCATCGGTGTTATTGGTATCGTTGTTACCAATATCGAAAATTCAAACTCGGTCAATGAAATATTGCATAACTATGCTAATCTCATTATCGGTCGAATGGGTATTCCTTATAAGGAAAAAAACGTATCGGTCATATCGCTTTTAGTTGATGGTACTTCGGATGAAATCAGTGCTTTAACCGGAAAACTAGGAAAAATATCAGGTGTTCAGGTCAAATCGGCTCTGACTAAGGTATGAAATTGTGGCAGATATCATTGATAAGATTATAAAGACTTCTAAAGCAACTGAAAGCGAAATTATTCAACTTTTAACCCATAAGGATGAAAACACATTATTTACATCAGCACAACAGGTAACCAAGCAAATATTCGGAGAAATCATTCATGTAAGGGGCATTATTGAGTTTTCTAACTATTGTCGTTGCAATTGCTATTACTGTGGAATACGCAGTTCAAATAACAATTGCACGCGCTATAGACTTAAAGCCGATGATATTATGGCTATTGCAAAAGAAGGCATAAATGTTGGATATAAATCTATCGTCCTTCAAGCCGGCGAAGACCCTTTTTATCAGGTAGATGATATTTCAAAAATAATAAAAGCAATTAAAAAAACCGCCGATGTAGGCATTACGCTAAGCTTTGGAGAGCACGCCTATGAAGCGTATAAGCAATGGAAAAAAGATGGCGCTGACCGATATCTATTGAAACATGAAACCGCCAATGAAACGCTTTATGACACTTATCATCCACACTCTAATTTTAGAAGAAGGCTGGAATGCTTACACCAGTTAAAGGAACTGGGGTATCAAACCGGAAGCGGATTCATGATTGGTTTGCCGCAGCAGACCATAGAATCTCTTGCACAGGACATTTTGTTACTTCATGAATTAGATGTAGACATGGCAGGTATCGGGGTATTCATCCCTCATCCTAAAACGCCATTAAAAGATGGTACATCCGGTAATAATCTTCTGGCTATGAAATGCGTTGCCATCAGTAGACTTTTGCTTAAAAGAACGCATCTGCCTATTACAACATCCATTAAAGTGAATAATAATGAAACGTCCTTTAATCCATTTATGGCTGGTGCTAATGTTGTTATGACCAAACTGGAACCATATGAATATCAAAAGCTTTATGAAATTTATCCAAATAAAACCGTTAAAGATATCCCTATGAAACAGGCTCGATTAGAGCTGGAAAGATCTATTGAATCTTTTGGTAAAACCGTATCGGATACCAAAGGAGATGCTGTTACTGAATTTAAATTATAATGGGGTGAGCAAAATGAAAAAAGCAGTAGAATTTATCAATCATGAAGAAATATTGAGTTCCTTAGAATATGGTAAGGAAAAAGTAAACGACCTGGATTATGTCAGAGAGATACTTGCTAAAGCAAAAAGAATGGAAGGATTAAGCCACCGTGAGACGGCTGTTTTATTAAACATTGAAGATTCATCTATTTTAGAAGAAATGTATGCTACAGCAAAGCATATTAAAGAAACGATTTATGGAAAGAGAATCGTTATATTTGCACCGCTTTATGTAAGCAATTATTGTGTCAACGACTGTGCTTACTGTGGATATAAGCATTGCAATAGTGATATTCATAGAAAAAAACTAACTATGGAAGAATTAGAAGAAGAGGTTCGTATTTTAGAGTCTATGGGACACAAGCGAATCGCCTTAGAAGCCGGCGAAGATTTACAGAACTGCTCTATTGATTATATTATGGAATGCATGGAAAAAATATACAGCCTTAAATTTAAAAATGGCAGTATCAGAAGAATCAATGTCAATATTGCCGCTACAACAGAAGACGTCTATAAAAGATTAAATGAAGTAGGCATCGGCACCTATATATTATTCCAAGAAACTTATCATAAGCCTTCATATGAAAAGCTTCATCCAAAAGGCCCTAAGCATGACTATGAATACCATACGACTGCCATGGACAGAGCTATGACAGCAGGTATTGACGATGTAGGCATCGGTGTGCTTTATGGCTTATACGACTATAAATACGATACCATTGGTATGATGCTTCATAAAGAACATTTGGAAGAAGCTTTTGGTGTTGGGCCACACACAATATCCGTTCCTAGACTAAAAAAAGCTGAAGGTGTGGATGTGAACACTTATCCTCACCTAGTAACCGATGATGAATTTAAAAAAATTACTGCAATACTCCGATTATCGGTTCCTTATACCGGTTTGATTTTATCAACCAGAGAAGCCCCCGGCTTTAGAGAAGAAGTTATGGAATTAGGCGTATCTCAAATTAGTGCCGGATCATGCACCGGTGTTGGCGGCTATATGGAAGAACATGAGGCACCAAAAGAGGAAATCCTGGATACGGCACAATTCCAAGTAGAAGATCATCGTTCTCCTTTGGAGTTATTAAAAGTGTTGTGTAAAGGTTCTTATGTCCCCAGCTATTGTACGGCTTGTTATCGTGCAGGAAGAACCGGGGACCGATTCATGAGACTGGCAAAATCAGGGCAAATTCACAATGTCTGTCTCCCCAATGCACTGATGACATTTAAAGAGTATCTAATGGATTATGGCGATGAAGAATTAAAAACCATTGGTAACAAAATGATAGAAGAATCTCTGGAAGACATTGATTCGGATAAAGTAAAAAAACTGACAAAAGAACAGTTAAAAAAGATCGAAGAAGGCATTAGAGATTTATATCTATAATGGAGGTTCCTTTATAAAATGAATTATTAAAAAATCAGAGATGAAGGGTATATCCATGTGATACAAGTTCAACTCTGATTTTTTTCTTGATTTACATGACTTAATTCTATGATTTTAAAGACATTATCTTTTCTAACGTACATGCGGTATTTTGCCCCTTGAAAAACTGTGTAAGTATGGATAGATTCTATTTTGTTCATTGTTTCAGCTATTTTTAGTAAGTCTTGATGCTTTAACTTTACAACAGATGATTTTATCTTTTTATCCATTACACCTTGTTTAAAGTTATCCAGCAACACTTCTTCATAGTTGGAAGGAACTCTATTTTCTTTATATTTGTTGCATTTTTTACAACTCAAAACAATATTAAAGACATCGTTGGGACCCTTTTTACTTCTTGGTAAGTAATGATCCAAGCTTATCTGCCTAAACTCCAATTCTTTACTACAGAATCGACATTGCTTTATGTCTCTTTCATAGATATACTTTTTTAACGCCTTTTTATTGTCCATTATACTTCCTTAAATTTTAAAAAAATCTATATATAAGTTTTAATTATTCGGTTTATTCCCTAGTAGTTTAGCAATCCCTCCATAGAAAAACACACTAGAAATAAATAAGTTTGTTATAGAATGTTGAAAAGCATTTCTCTTAAAATTGATAATAGCAAAAACCAGCATTATAATTCCTGCAACAATAGAAAGCAGCGGAGAAATTGTCAAGTTCAAAATCAATTTATGAATTTTACCTGTTCCAACAAAATGATCATTTTTCTTCATACTACCCTCCACTTATATACATATTTTGTATTTCCTGATATTATTATATCACTAAATTAGAAAAGTTGGCTCAAATTGAACCAACTTATTTTTTATATGAGCTTTTTAAAGCAACAATTCTATTAAACACGTTATCATCTTCTTTTGTCAGCTTTGGATCGACATAGAAGTATCCATGTCTAAAAAATTGATATCTCTCCCCTGCTTTTATATCTTCTATGCTTGGCTCTGCTAAAGCATTATCAAATGTTTCTAAAGAATCAGGGTTTAAACTTAGATTCTCCTCTTCATCTTCTAACATTAAATGCTCGTAAGCTCTTACAGTGATATTTTTAGCATGTTTAGCATCCAGCCAATGAATCGTTCCTTTAACTTTTCTCCCTGTAAAGCCGCTGCCGCTTTTTGTTTCCGGGTCATAAATGCATCTTAATTCTATAACTTCCCCATTTTCATCTTTGATGACTTCTTCACACTTAATAAAATAAGCACCTTTAAATCTTACTTCATTGCCGGGAAACATTCTGAAAAACTTTTTAGGCGGATTTTCTAAAAAATCACTGCGTTCAATATACAGTTCTCTTGAAAATGGAACTTTTCTTTTTCCCATGCTTTCTACTTCTTTATTGTTTTCAATTTCAAGCCATTCTCTCTCATCTTCAGGGTAGTTTGTAATAACAACTTTCAATGGGTCTAAAATCACTATTTTTGTTTCTATTTTTAATTTTAAATCTTCTCTTATACAATGTTCCAGCAATGCAATATCTACCGTACTATTACTCTTTGCAACCCCAATACGATCACAAAAATCCCGAATGGCTTCAGGTGTATAGCCTCTTCTTCTTAGGCCGGCTATCGTAGGCATTCTTGGATCATCCCATCCGTCTACGGCTCTTTCGTCAACCAAATTCTTTAGATATCGCTTACTCATCATTGTATTGGTAAGGTTCAATCGAGCAAACTCAATTTGTTTTGGCGGTGTTTTAAATTCTAATTCTCTCAGCACCCAGTCGTACAAAGGACGATGGTCTTCAAACTCAAGCGTACATACAGAATGGGTTATATTCTCGAATGCATCCTCTAAAGGATGGGCGTAATCATACATAGGATATACACACCACTTATCGCCCGTATTATGATGGGCGTTATGAGAAATTCTATATATAACAGGGTCTCTCATATTTAAATTGGGTGAAGACATATCAATTTTAGCGCGTAATACTTTCTCACCATCTTTAAATTCGCCCTGTTTCATTCTTTCAAATAAATCTAAATTTTCTTCTACGCTTCTATTTCTATAGGGACTTTCTTTTCCCGTTTCATTTAATGTGCCTCTATACGTCCTAATTTCATCAGCAGATAAATCACATACAAATGCTTTTCCCTTTTTTATAAGATCCAATGCACATTCATGCATTTTATCAAAATAATTGGATGCATAGTATAGGCCGTCCCATTTAAACCCAAGCCATTCTACATCTTCTTTAATAGACTCAACGTATTCTACATCTTCTTTGACCGGATTGGTATCATCAAATCTTAGATTACATTTCCCTTTATATTTTTCTGCCAGCCCAAAATTCAGGCATATGGACTTAGCATGACCTATATGTAAATAGCCATTAGGTTCTGGTGGGAATCGAGTATGAACCCTGTTTCCATATACTTCTTGTTCCAAATCTTTATCAATAATATTTTGTATAAAATTGGAAGATATAATTTCTTTTTCCGGTTCTAATGACTTTTTTGCATCATTTGCCGCCATAATCATCCTCCTCTATGTATTTCCTAAATTATTATACCATTTAATGATATTTTGTACATAACATCTCCCTATAATTCAGTAAAAAAGTACAGTAATCATGCAAAGTTTCAAATAAGTGAGCATACGCACTTGAAATAATAATGCAAAATTAGCATCTATTGACAGTTTGAGGCATCCAGAAATCTGGATGCCTCAATGGTGGGGGATTATAAATATTTTATAATAGGGGGTTTAAGGGGTTTGCCGTTCATAGCTATTTTACCCAAATTATTAATTTTATAACCTTTCTTTTTAAAATTTTTTCCACTTGTATGATTTTTTTCTTTATTTATACTATCTCAGCTTATTAACCATAAAAAACTTTAAGAAATTCTTTAAAAATATGACTTTTTTTAAAATCTGCCTTTAAAAATTATTATTTCTTATTATATTATTTTAATTCTTTCAAATAATAATACTGATTATAAAAAATTAAGGAGGAATAAATGAATGTCAGTATTTTCATTTGATTCAGAGAATAAGCCGAAATTAGATGCTAATAATCTAAAAGTATTGGAAGATCAATTAGACTATGAAGCGACTATGAACAAAAAATCCAATCAATATGCAGAATTCTGTAACGACCAAGAGTTGAAAAATTTATGCAAGACTCTTTCTCAACAGCATAAACAGAATTACACTGATTTACTCAATTATCTAAATTCACATCAATAAGGAGGTAATAAAATGCAAAATAACAGTAACAACATATCATTAACAGAAAAAGAGTTAATGAGTGACCTTTTAATGACTGAAAAACATGGAACTGAAAGCTATACGGTAGGTATTACAGAATCATCGTGCTCAAACCTACGTCAAGTGCTTACAAAGTGCGAACAAAATATTTTTAATTGTCAAGAAGATGTTTTCAACGCCATGAACCAACGAGGTTGGTATAACATTAAACAATCTGACACTCAAGAAGTTCAACAAGCTAAAGATAAGTTTAATCAAATCCAAAATGAATTAACTTAATATATAAAAATGGACTTATTGATTAAGTCCATTTTTATTTTACATAATTTTTTTACCTAAAATTCACCTTATTATTTCTGAAAAGAGATCATTCAAATTGGATTGAAAATTTTAAAACAGAAAAATTTAAATTAAAAACATTGCGTTCATTGCTTTAACAAAAATTTTTTTGTATTATAAAAATAATTCCATATTATTTTATGCATTTTATTATCAATATTCAATAATATTTTTTAATATGGTAAAATCAAAGAAAGTATTTCGAAAATTCAATCAAAAACTTATGAAAGGTATTATTCAGATGGATATAACAGATTTAAAAATTATTGAGCTTCTTCAAAATAATGCTAGAATATCAATTTCTGAAATTAGCAAAAAAGTAAACATGTCTATTTCTGCTGTTGGCGAACGTCTTAAAAAATTAGAAAGCTCGGGCATTATTAAACAATATACGGTTATCTTAGATTCTATCTTATTACACAAAGAATTATCTGTTATTATGAGCATCCGTCTTGAACGCCCTGAATTCACTGAAGATTTTTTAGATTTTATAAATTCTGAAAATGAAATATTAGAATGTCATTATATAACAGGAGAGTATGATTACTCTTTAAAAATTATTACCCACAGTACTTTTACCTTAGAACGTATCATGAATAAAATTAAGAGTATTCCCGGCATTCAAAAAACACAGACCAACGTTATTTTATCTACACACAAAAATAATTACAGCGTTATTCCAAGTAATGAATAATATTTTTAAATTTTTTTATATATTAAGGAGGAAAGAATTTTATGATTATTGGTATTCCTAAGGAAATAAAAAACAATGAAAATAGGGTTTCGTTAACTCCGGGGGGAGCAAAAACTTTAATTTCAAGAGGCCATCATGTTATCGTAGAAACACAGGCCGGATTAGGAAGTGGTTTTGAAAATGACGAGTACTTAAAAGCCGGTGCACAAATCTATGAGGATATAACCGAATTATTTAATGATTCTGATATGATCATTAAGGTTAAAGAGCCTCTTAAAGAAGAATATGATTTATTTAAAGATGGTCAAACTCTTTTTACTTACCTTCATTTAGCTCCAAATCCTGAATTAACCCATGCACTATTATCAAAAAATGTAACGGGTATTGCATATGAAACCATTGCACTGCCAAATGGCGCTTTACCACTTCTTGCTCCAATGAGTGAAGTAGCCGGTAGAATGTCTACTCAAATCGGTGCACATTTATTACAAAAATACAA
>JANQMT010000193.1:0-25625 GCA_028279945.1 Clostridia bacterium | reverse complement strand
TAATCTATGATTACGTTGCAGGTCTCATACAGAAACTCTCCAATCTTTGATTGGTAAGGGTTTTTCAGTTAATTTTTCTACTGTACTAACCAAGTACAGCAAAAAAATTATAGAATCAATAAATTCCAAAATACTTGTACCTTTTTAGTAGTTTCCGTGAATAATCTGGGTTATATTATTTTTATTGTACATTTTTATTGTAGTAAAATCTACAAAAAAGCACCGATTTGACATCATATAGCAAAATAGACTATTGAATTTAATAGAAATGTAATTATATAATAATTTATATTGACTGGTACAAAATAGGGTTGACTAATTTGTTATTTGGAACAATAATAATACTTATGCATTATTTACCTGATGATTGAACAGTTTATCGTTTATATATTGTGAAAAAAATAGTATAATAATATTATTTTATGAAATCTTTTAACCAATCTTTGATTAAGGTGATCCATTTTAAATAATAAAAAAGTTAACTTATTTGTCATAATAAAATGATATACATTGAAAGGAAGAGTATTATGAAAGTAGCTATAGTCGGGGCCGGTAAATTAGGTTATAAGCTTGCGGAAGCGCTCATTAGCGGTGATCATGATGTTGTTCTAATTGATAAGAATACACAAATCATTCAAAAAGTTAATGATAATTTGGATGTTCTTACCATGAATTCAAACGGTGTCAAGATTGATACTTTGAATGAACTGAAAATAAATACTTATGATCTCATTGTAGCCGTTACTGAAAGTGATGAAAAAAATATAATCATCTGTTCAATAGCCAAAAATCTCGGTTGTCATAAAGCGATTGCAAGAATTCGTGACCCAGAATATGTGGAACAACTCAACCTCATTAAAAAAGAAATGAATATTGACCATATCGTTAATCCTGACCTTGCAACTTCTAATGAAATTTTTAGATATTTGGTAAAACAATACGCAGTATATAATGAAAACTATGCTAGCGGCAGAGTGGGTATTATTGAATTTAACGTCAATAATATTATGAATTTAACAGGTAACAAAGTAAAAGATATTTCTTCAAAATTTAATAATATGCTTATTGTTGCCATATCCAGAAGTGGTAAAATTATTATTCCGGATGGTAATACGGATTTATATGAAGATGATACTTTATATCTCATAGGCGAAAAAGAGCGTATCCAAAACTTTTCAAAAAGCCATAACCTCCATGATACTTCAAAGAAAATAAAAAATGTCATGATTATGGGCGGCGGCAAAATAGGGTATTATTTAGCCAAGAAACTTTCTGATTTTGGTATCAGTGTCAAAATAATCGAAGTAGAAAGAGAGCGGTGTAAATACCTTTCTGAGAACTTAGACAACGTTTTAATCATCCATGGTGACGGCACGGACTTAAGTGTACTGGAAGATGAGAATATTACATCAATGGATGCCTTTGTGGCATTAAGCGGTTATGATGAAGAAAATTTACTGTTGTCATTAATGGCACGTCAATATGGTGTTAAACAAGTTATTTCTAAGGTCAGCAGACAAAATTATATAGAAATTATTGAAAAACTGGGCATCAACGTGGCCATTAATCCTGTCAGCATTATTGCAAGCAATATCTTAAGATTCTTCCAAGGCCGAAAGCTGGTAGCCGTATCCAGTTTATTACAAGGGCAAGCAGAAGTTATTGAATTAATTGCACATAATAAAATGGGCTTTCTCAATCAGCCTATTGCAAACATAAATCTTCCTCCCGGCATTATTATTGGTTCTATTGTAAGGGATAGAACTGTCATTATTCCAACGGGGGGTACTGAAATTAAAGCTAATGACCGTGTGGTCTTATTTTGTCATTTATCCAACATGCAAGAATTAGAAAAATTTATTAAGCCAAGCAGGGGAGGCTTATTCCGATGAACCATAAAATCGTAGTAAAAGTTTTAGGCAGCATTCTAATCGTTGAAGCTCTATTAATGCTTTTTCCTTTATTAGTTTCCATACTGTATTCCGAAAGCGCCTATCTTGCTTTTGTCATCACCATCATCATAATGGTCGTAACGGGTTTGATATTAAAAAATATTAAACCCGATTCTAATATCATTAAAACACGTGAAGGATTTGCTATCGTTTCCTTTGGATGGATAGCCGCATCCTTTTTTGGATGCCTCCCTTTTATTATCTCAGGGGCTATCCCATCTCCGGTCAATGCTTTTTTTGAGACCGTATCAGGATTAACCACTACCGGGGCTTCAATTCTTACAGACATAGAAAGCTTACCAAAAGGCATTCTTTTCTGGCGTTCTTTTACCCACTGGATAGGTGGAATGGGTATCTTGGTTTTCACCGTAGCTTTACTTCCTGCAGTGGGTGCAGGTGGTTTTCAAATTTTTAAAGCAGAAAGTCCGGGACCCATTTCAGACAAAATCGCACCCAGAATAAAAGATACCGCAAAAATTCTTTATGTGACGTATATCATTATTACTGCCGCTGAAACCATTCTGCTATTGTTTGGCGGCCTTTCACTGTATGATGCATTGGTTCATACTTTTGGAACCGTAGGTACCGGTGGGTTTTCTTCACATAATACAAGTATTGCGGCATTCAATAGTACATATGTTTACATGGTGATATCCTTTTTCATGTTAATGTCGGGGATGAATTTTTCACTTTTCTATGAGCTTTATAAAGGCCGGTTTAGAAATTTTCTTAAAGATCAAGAACTGCGATTCTATTTATCGGTAGTAGCAGGATCTATATTGCTCATCAGCATTAATGTATATGGTTCAATTTACTCATCCATTGGAAAATCCCTTGAACAATCTATCTTTCAAGTTATTTCAATCACAACCACTACAGGTTATGCCACAGCAGATTTCGATACCTGGCCCACCTTTAGCAAAATGATCTTATTTGTTTTGATGTTTGCCGGGGGATGTGCGGGATCAACAGGCGGTTCCGTAAAACAGATTCGTCTTTTACTTATTATTAAACTGCTGAAAAGAGAGTTTCAAAAGATTTTTCATCCAAGGGCTATGATTCCACTAAAAATTAATGATCGATCCATTCCTTCAGATGTTACAGCAAACGTGACCAGCTTTTTAGCTCTATATTTGGGGTTATTCGTATTTGGTACTATTATTGTATCCTTAGAAGGCATCAGCATGGTAACAGCGGCTAGCTCCGTAGCAGCTACACTAGGAAATATTGGACCGGGATTTGAATTAGTAGGTGCAACTCAAAACTATGAATTTTTCAGCAATCCTACAAAATTGCTTTTATCCTTTTTTATGTTAGCCGGTCGTTTGGAATTATTTACGATTATTACACTTCTTTCTCCGTCGTTCTGGCGTTCCGAAAGATAATTTGAGCTGCCGGAATATATTAATTAAAAAAAATGTAGAATTTTGAAAAATTAAATATACTTTTGGGTATTTAATTTTTTTTGTATGTTTTTGAATATTAAGGGAAGAATAGTGCTTAGAAAGGAAGTGAAATAAATTGAAAAATTTAGTTCTTATTTTGGTTATTATAGGAGCCATTAATTGGGGCCTAATTGGATTCTTTGAATTTGATTTGGTAGCTACCATTTTTGGTGGTCAATTATCCACTTTCAGTAGAATCATTTATGCATTGGTAGGTATCGCAGGCATTTATGCCATTACATTTCTATTTAGGGACAATAGAATGTCCGCAGACTAATAAAGTTAAAACTATTAAAATAGCTGGGTTAACCACCCAGCTATAATATTTTACTCAAAAAATTCTTTGTTCTTTCGTTTTTAGGATTTTCAAATATTTCTTTTGGCGTTCCGCTTTCTACAATGATCCCTTCATCCATAAACAGAACTCGATCACCAACTTCTTTTGCAAATCCCATTTCATGGGTAACAACCACCATGGTCATGCCCTCTTTAGCAAGATTTTTCATGGTATCCAGTACTTCTCCTACCATTTCCGGATCCAATGCTGATGTGGGTTCATCAAACAGCATGATTTGAGGTTTCATTGCTAATGCTCTTGCTATTGCTACTCTTTGTTTTTGACCTCCTGAAAGAGAATCAGGATAATCATTGGCCTTGTCCACCAATCCTACTTTATTTAAAAGCTCATACGCTCTATCTTCTGCTTCTTTTTTACTAATGCCTCTTACTTTTAGAGGCGCTAAAGTAATATTATCGATGACTTTCATATGTGGGAATAAATTAAAACTTTGAAATACCATCCCCACCTCTTCTCTTACCTTATTAATATTCACATGAGAATCCGTAATATTTTGATGATCAATGATAATTTCTCCGGATGTTGGATTCTCCAATAGATTCAAACATCTTAAAAAAGTACTTTTCCCGGAACCCGATGGTCCGATGACACAAACAACTTCTTGAGGCTCAATTTTTTCAGTGATACCTTTTAATACTTCAAGGCTGCCAAAGCTTTTTCTTAATTTTTTAACTTCGATCACTTGTACCAAGCCTCCTTTCCATCATAGTTACCAAACGTGATATGCTCAATGTCAAAATAAGATATGTGATGGCCACTCCTGTGTATGTGAAGAACGGGTCAAAGGTATTGGCAACATGTAATCTTGATTTACCTGTTAATTCCTGTACACCTACAACTGCTAAAATAGAAGTTTCTTTTAGTAATACAATAAATTCATTTCCAAGAGGTGGTAAGACGCGTTTAAATGCTTGAGGTAAAATGATATACCGCATCGCTTGAGTATGAGATAATCCTAAGGAGCGCGCTGCTTCCATTTGTCCTTTTTCGATGGACTGTATCCCTGCCCTAAATATTTCAGCTACATAGGCACCACTATTAATACTGCAAACAATCATTCCAGCAACAATAGCAGTAAACGTCACCTTAGTATTAAAAATATTCGACAATACCGGAGGTAATCCAAAATAGAACAACAGTATCTGTACAAATATCGGAGTCCCTCTTATGGCCTCAATATACATGATAGCAGGGATTTTTAATATTTTCTTTTTAGACATTTTACATAATGCCATAATCAATCCAATAATCACTCCGGCCAGCACTGCAACCGAAGTAATCTCTATGGTTACTAAAACACCTTTCAACAGCTTGGGAGCAAGTATCATAATTTTATCAAGCAAGTTCATCACCACCATTGGTTATTTTTACAATCTCAAAGGACAGCATCTGCTGTCCTTTGAAGAAGACTTTATTGTTTATAATAATTATTCTGCCTCAAAATACTTAGCTTGAATTTCGTCATATGTTCCATTGTCAATCACATTTTGAAGACCGGTGTTGATCATCTCAAGTAATTCCGCATTACCTTCAGCAACTGCAAAACCATAAGATTCACTGGTTAACGGCTCTCCTACAAGTTGAATCTTGTCTGGCTGTTTCGTCATATAAGCTTTTGTTACCGGCAAGTCATTGATAACTGCATCAACACCACCATTAACAAGCTCCATCATAACCACATCAACTGTATTAAAAGTAACCACGTCTGCAACAATACCTTCATCCATCAATCTTTGTGCTTCGTTAGCACCGGTAGTACCGATTTGAACCGCTACTTTTTTACCTTGAAGATCATCTGCGCTTTGAATGGCATCGTCACCATGTGCTACCGCAAGAGCAAGACCAGCATTTATGTAAGGTGTGCTGAAGTCTACATTTTCTTCTCTTTCTTCGGTAATTGTCATGCCGCTTGCAATGATATCAATATTTTCGGATTGAACTGCCATGATTAAACCATCAAAGCCTAGGTTTTGTATTTCTACTTCAAATCCTTGATCTTCAGCAATTGCTTTAATTAGATCAATATCGAATCCAATGATTTCACCGGCATCATTTGTAAATTCAAATGGTGGGAATGTAGGCTCCGTTCCAACAAGGTATACTTTTGCCTCCTCTTGGCCGCCACATGCAGCAAGACTGAAAATCATAACAAAGGCTAACAATACAATAAGTAATTTTTTCATTTCTTTTCTCCCCTCTTCTTTCGCAATCATTTACGCATGAATTATTATACAGTATTTTCTATAAAAATTAAATACTTATTTTTAAAAACCCAAAGTCCGACAAAAACTAACCGATTGCGCCAATTAAGTCTTTCACCACCTGAGAAGCCATCAGCAATCCGGAAGAAGCCGGTACAAAAGAAATACTTCCAAGTGCGTCATTGGGCACCATTGCCTCTTTGGGTTCTTCTTTGGAATACACAACTTTTAAGGCAGTATCACCTCTTTTCTTTAGCTCTTTTCTGATCACTCTGGCTAACGGACATACAGAGGTTTTGTGAATATCTGCTACCTCAAGTTTGGATGGATCTAATTTTTTGGCTGTCCCCATACTGCTGATAATTGGTATATTATGTTGATTAGCGCCTTCAATTAAAAGCAATTTTGCGGTGACATCATCTACGGCATCTACGATGTAGTCATACTCATTAAAGTCATATTGTTGAATATTTGTAGAGTTTAATTTATCCTTTCCTGTAATGACTTGAATATCAGGATTGATTTCTTTTATGCGCTGCGCCATGACGTCAACTTTATATTGCCCAATGGTGCTATGCAATGCGATTATTTGCCTGTTAATATTCGTCGGGTCTATCTTATCAAAATCAACAATAGTAATTTGTCCAATTCCCGCACGAACAAGTGCCTCCACTGCGTAACCGCCTACACCGCCTATTCCAAAAACCGCCACATGACTTTTCGTTAATTTATTGAGGTTTTCTTCTCCTATTAGTATTGCCGTTCTTTGGTATATGTCTTTCATATTTTATTTCCCCTTATTCATTTAATGGCAAGACTATTGTATCATAAAATGAGTTTCATCTTATTTTATCCTTAATTTAAAAATATACAACAAAAAAGGATTATCTCTAATCCTTTATATTAACAACATATACAACGTATTATAACAAATATCAGAAATCCAATGGCTGCTATTATTAAAATTGGAATAATTATGAGAGGTATTAAGAATATAAAAACCAAAATACCAATGACGATCAATAAGATATTTAATAATCCAAGTCCACATTTAAAAAAGCAACACCACGCTGCAAAAAAAATAATTAATAGTAAGAGCAGAATTTCCAATCATATCACCTCTTATATCAGTTTATTTTTAGCCGGTATGTACTATAAATTATAATGTGGGCTGTGGTCTTATAGGGTTTCGGAGTGAAAACCGATTCCTGCCTCTTGAAGACATCTTTTTGCTTCGTTTACTTGCTCACTCTTTACTAAAATATAATCTGTATCATATGTGGAAATAGCGAAAATGCTGATTTCTGCGTTGGCCAGTGTGCTGCTAATAAATGAAAGAATCCCTATTAATGAAAAATCCAATGGCCCTTCAACCTTCAACACGCTCCATGGGCCTTCATGCTTTACGCCTTCCGGAATGCATGCTTTAGGGCAGACGACTGAACATTCATTTTCAGTTTTTGTGATGGACACAAATTCTCCCTCAGCCCAATGAGTGCTTTCTGTATTGCTTAATCTGCAAACAAAATATGATTCTTCTAATACTCTCATACATAACTTCAATTATTTCTCCTCCTATTAATGAATTATGCAAACCACTCCTAAAATGTGACAATTATTGACTTTTTATTTGCTCTTTATCTTTTATTTCCTTATATTGAATAAATTCATCAACGCCATAATCTCTTTTATAAGTCATCCTAATTGCTTCCTTAGGACAATGGTCTATACAACTGCTGCACATAATACACTCAGTTGATAATATGCGTTGACCGTTCTTTTTATACGCCAAAAGCTTTACATCCATGGGGCAATTCTGCTCACAGAGCCCGCATTCCGTACATTTATGAGAAGCGATTTCAACTTTCATCCATGCATATCGTGCTGTTATTTTCATTAAAACCGTTATGGGGCATAAGTATTTGCAAAAAGCCCGATTATCTTTGAACCGATAAGCCAGCATAATGGCTAAAAAATAGTAAACCACATTTCCTAGAATGAACCAGTATAGTTCATGCTGTTTCATGAATTCATGATTATCTATTAAACTAAAAGTTAACAATATCACTAAAAAAGATAATAAGAAACCGGCATACCGTATGGCTTCATATTTCTGATATCTTCCTTGGTTATTCTTCCAAGGAAGTATGTCCAGTACCATTGCTGTCCAACATGCCCAGCCGCACCATCCTCTGTTAAATATGATAGGCCCTAACACTTTTGCTATGAAGTAATGTAATACTACGCCTGAAAAGGTTCCGATGATCAAATAATAGAACATTCCCTCAATTTGCATATTTTGATTGGACAAAATACCCATAAAAAACAACATATAAAAGCCTATTAGTATTTGTGTGATTTTCCTGGCCCAAGAATTATATCTTTTCTTCAATGATTGGCTCATTAATATGCCCAATGACAAAGCCGTTCCAATGTATAGAAAGTTAAAAAAGAAAAAGATTTTATGGGTTATGATACTGCTTATAACCCCAACCCCCAAAAAAGCACCCCAACACGTGAGGGGTATAACACAACTTTGTTCGGTTATGATAAAATATCGATTCAATAATTCTAATATTTTTTCTTTCAACTGTTGAACAGTAGGTCTTTTCATTGTTCTCACCTTTATTACATCGGAATTAGCTTTATAATCATGTTTTGAAGGCATAGTTCTGTGTCTTTATCATTACAATCTATAATGATATCGGCATATTTCTCATATAATACAACCCGCTCATCAAAAATATCCTTAAGGGTTTTACCTTCTTCCATTACAATTCCCCTGGTCGTAATATTTTGGATTCGTTTTTCAATTTCTTCATAGCTCAATTTTAAATATACCATTCTACCATGCTTTTTTAAGTGCTCCATAGCTTGAAGGCTATATACCACACTTCCACCTGTAGCTATAACGCTATCTATACTTTCTATGGAAAGCATCACCTTTTCCTCTATATCCAGAAACCGGCTGATACCATATGTATCAATAATCTCTTGCAATAATTTTTTTTCATTTTGTTGAATCATTAAATCCGTATCCACAAATGGCATCCCAAGTGATTTAGCAAGCAATACACCCAGCGTACTTTTTCCTGAACCCGCCATTCCTATTAAAACTATATTTTTCATTGTTCTACCTCTTAAACTATTTCATTACATCATTCTTATATATGATTTTACTTTTCGGATTTTCCAATGCATAGGACTCAGCATCCTCTTTGCTATAGAAGGTTTTAACAAATTTACCGTCTATATAAATATCGTACATAACATTCTTAAGGGCTTTCACTTTACTCATGAAAAACAACCCTGAATATTTTGCTCTAGGCCAGACCAGAGAATCAAAACATTCATCCGGATGTTGAACATACCTTAATCCCGGGTATGGGGACAGCTCCACAACAAAGCTCAACCTTTGGTATTTCTCTCTAAACCAATTCTCAAAACCACTTCCATATAAACTCGGGTCTTGAGATACTCTTAATTTTCTATATCCTGTCAGTGTAGAAAACTCATCGATTAAATCTTCATCTGCACCTCTAAAAATATCATGTGTCCCTTTATCGGCCCAAAAAATTGAATTTCCAGATGTATGGTAGGATATGGCCATAATAAAATCATGCTCTTCACAATACTTTATAATGGCTTGAGTTTCTTTTTCACTTCCGGGATAATCCCCTTTATATCCTTCTGATGCAGGCTGAGTTGTTTCTCTTAGAGACCAATTACTGTCCGGAAAGTTTCGATTTAAATCCACACCCTTTGAGTTTGCTTTCCACCACCTGCTGTCTCCGCCTAAATCAGGCAGAGTTTTTAAATATTCATAATGATTAGATGCTTCAATTCCATAATGGGCAATATTTAAGCCATCGGGATTGGCAAGTATAACCACGTGTAATTCTACATCCGAAAATAAAGACTTCAAATCATAGTCATTCCATTGCCCCGTACGTTTATAATGAAATAATATCTCATCCAGCATTTTTGCCAATAATGTCACAGAATAGTCTTCTCTTGAATGAATGCCGCCTATTAATAACAGCTTTTCTTTTTCAGTGGGACCATCTTCTTCATCATTGACGACCACACTATAAAGCGCTCGTCCTTCAGTGGATTTCCCTATGGTATCTATTTTAATAAAGTCGTATGCATCAGCCCAATTATTGAGTAATGCTTCCAGCTTTTCATAGGTTACGGGCTTCTGAGTATCCAGCCGTTGATTATTAATAGATGGATGCTCTTGGAAATATACACTGAAAGTATCTTCACTGTATATGACATCTTTTTTAAAAGCATGACCTGCAATATTTAAAGTAACATAGATGTTATCTTCTATCAGCAAAATATCTGATGACTCTTGAGGGCTGAATTGTTTATGGTTGATGTATATTGGACCCTGGATAAATTTTACTTCCACCCTTTTTTCTATTGAGGACGCATCTATCAAAGGGATCATCGTGGTAACTTCACGCTTTTCTTCATAATGCTCTAACTTGTATATACTCAAAGCTTCTTTTTCATCATCCCACCCAGTGCCATATCCTATCTCATTAGCAACGGAATCTACAGGAATGTATACATTTTCATTATAAACAAAAGGTTCAATGATTTCATTGCTTTTACCCCTTAAAACTTGAAGCGTTCCATCAATATAACACCTAATATTCTTATATGTAATTGTAATTTTTTCGACCTTTACCCAATCAAATAAATGTGTTTGAGACATAACCAATAATAATCCTAACATACTCATCGTGATCAATAACCAATATTTAAAGCTTTTTTTAATTTCAACTCATATCCCTTCTAATCCCTAAATTTGAAATCAAATCAATTATGTCTATTATAACATAATTTATGTTTTCAATACTTTATTTATATATCTATATTTAAATAAGTATCATTCCCAAAATAAAAAAAACGACCTCCGATTATCAAAAAAAAATATTTAAAATACATAAAAATATCAGTAATAATTATATTTTTTATGAATATATTAGTAAACATCTTAAGGTATGTTCTTTTTTGAGCTGCCTTACTTATATAGAAGGACATGATCATTCATGTCCTTCTTTGCTTTTTTTATTTTAAATATTCCTTATTTTAACAATTCATTGATTGTATATTTTAAAACACTTGGACAATAATATTAGTGTAAGGTTACTTTACTCTTTATTGAGTATCCCTTACTACGGGAAGCAGCTTATTATGGTTGCTTCTCTTTTTTTTATAAATTGACTTCCTTATATTAACAATCATTTTCTCGTATATTAATCCAATGCTTTGTCAATAATATAATTGTAAGGTCAATTACTCGTAAATGAGTAAGCCTTGCTTATAGAGAGACAACATTATGTTGTCTCTCTTGTAGATTGTAAATATATTTAGAATCCCCAATCACATATATATCCTATTGGTATTTGATATCTATTATCTAATAGTTTAAGTACCGTACCGATATCACCATATTGATTTCCCACATTTACTAATCCGCTTAACATTGAAAATATGGAATCATCTTCATACCAGTAATAATATACTTCACAATATTCTAATTCATGGTCATACATGACGGCATCTATGGTTTCGTCTAAAGTCCCTAATTGATCAATCAATTTATGATTTAAAGCTTGCCTTGCCGTATAAATTCTGCCATCTGCTAATGTTTTAACCGTTTCAATATCTAAACCTCTGCCTTTGCTTATTATATCTACAAATTGACCATAAGAATCATCTAAAATGGACTGGTAGATAGCCATTCGTTCATCGGTCATTGGCTCTGTTATATCTCCCATGGCTTTATTTCTTCCGGCTGTTAAAGTAACGGTCTTTATGCCATGCTCATCCAAGAAATCAGAAATATCATAAAAGGTCCCAAATGTCACCCCAATTGAGCCGGTCAATGTATTTCTATTGGCAAACACCTTATCCCCTGCCATACTGATGTAATAACCTCCTGATGCTGCCAAACTTCCCATGGATATGTATACGGGACATCCTGTTTTATCTTTATATTCCATAAGCTTTAGGTAAACTTCATCTGTCTCATATATACTTCCTCCTGGAGAATTAACAAAAATGACCAACCCTTGATTGTTTTCATCATTAATAAAAGCATCTATTTGTGAGAGGATATAATCATGATTGTATCCTGTTTCACTCAGAAAGCTATTGGCTTCACCTCCTGAAATAATGCCCTCCACATATAGCACTCCTATATAATCTGTATTTTTGAAACGCTCGCCTACAACAGGTAGTCTCGGCGCAAAAAAATACAGCCCGGTCCCTACTACAATAAAAATTGTTATGATAATCAGAAACATTTTAAAACCTTTATTATGACTAAGCATATTACGTCCTCCTAATATTATATTGTTTTGATGTACTCAAATTATACCATACTTTTTAATTATTCAGGCTATGTAAGATTTTGTCGAATGTATTGAATATCATTTTAATAATCATTTGAATTTTATGAATGATGAATATATAATAGATACAATAATAATTATATATTGAGGTATGAATAATATGAAAAGCAAGATACCATTTTATGACAGAAGAGAAATAGCTAATCTAAAGGAAATGCTGAATACCAGTGCAGAGCTATATTCAGAGAATGCAGCTTTTTGGGTGAAAAAAGAAAAAGGCGAACAATATTCACCCATAAAATACAAGCAATTAAAAGAAGATGTGGACGCATTGGGAACAGCATTAATGAACATGGGATTATTGGGTCGTAAAATTGCTGTCATCGGGGAAAACAGATATGAATGGGTCGTGACTTATTTAGCTGTTGTCAATGGTTTGGGAATTATTGTACCTTTGGATAAAGAGCTTCCTAAGGAAGAACAATTAAATTTATTGGAACGATCTGAAGTGGATGCTGTTGTTTATAGCGACAGCTATAAACAATTCTTTGAAAAAACAGACATTCAATACAAAATAAATATGGATCAGTTTGACCCAAATAACGAATTGTATCTTTTAGATTTAATTCAAAATGGAAAAAATCTAATAGCGCAAGGCAATCGTGACTACATGGATGCAGATGTCGATCCGGATGAACTGAGCATTATACTATTTACATCAGGAACTACAGATATAGCAAAAGGTGTTATGCTGTGTCATCGCAATATTTGCTCGGTTCTTTTATCCACTTGCAGTATGGTACACATTCATCAAACAGACCGTACCCTTTCAATCCTTCCTATACATCATACATTTGAATGTTCTTTGGGCATACTATTAGTGCTTTACAGAGGCGCTTCCATTGCTTTTTGTGAAGGTTTAAAGCACATCGCTAAAAATATTGTGGAAGCCAAAGCTACTGTTATTATTGGTGTACCTCTTATTTTTGAGTCCATTCACGGCAAGATATGGAAGCAGGCTAAAAAGTCAGGCAAAGATGCTGCTTTAAAAAAAGCCATTAAAATCAATGGGGCGCTTAAGAAAATCGGTATTGATCTTTCACGGGTGTTATTCAAAGAAATACACAAAAAATTTGGTGGTAAACTCCGACTATTAGTATCCGGTGCAGCAGCTATAAATCCTGAAGTTGTTGACGGTTTTGAAGATTTCGGTATCAAAGTCGTTCAAGGGTATGGCTTAACAGAATGTGCCCCGCTGGTTACCGGCACTCCGGATTGTGCAAGAAAGAGCGATACCATCGGTATCGCCATAGATAAAGTAGATGTTGATATATTTGAACCGGACAGTAATGGAATCGGTGAAATAAGATGCAAAGGGCCAAATGTCATGCTGGGTTATTATAAAGATCCGGTCAATACTGCAAAAGTAATGATTGACGGATGGTTCCATACAGGCGATTTAGGCTATAAAGATGACAATGATTATTTCTATATTACCGGAAGAAAAAAGAATGTTATTGTTACCAAAAACGGTAAAAATGTTTATCCGGAAGAAGTAGAGTTCTATTTAAATAAAAGTGAATATATTGAAGAAAGTCTAGTAAGCGGTATCCAAAATGAACAGGGTGATACCCTTGTAAGTGCACAATTACGTCCTGCTTTAGATGTAATATATGAAGAATTTGGTGAAGATTTTGGTGAAAACGATTTGTATGACTTGCTCAAAAAAATTGTTCGAGAGTTCAATGATCGGATGCCCATATATAAAAGAATACGCGACTTTAATATAAGAAACGAAGAATTCATTAAAACCACTACTAAAAAAATCAAACGTCATATTAATACTCCCATTCAAATGGCTTCTAAAAAAATTAAAAAATAAACAGTTTAATCTGTTTATTTTATTTTTTTAAAATTTGTAAATACAACCTAGCATGGATAAATCAAAATCAAAGTGGAAAATATAATATATAACAGATATTTTAAAAGATCACTTTGGAGGTTTAATTCTATGGATAATAAAAAGTTAGAGCATTATAAAAAGCTATTGTTGGATGAGAAAAATAACCTTGAAAGAACTTTAAATCTTATGGAAGAAAATGATCCCAATACTTCATTACCACAATACGATGACGAATTGTCAACTCATGACAACCATCCGGCTGATGTAGGTTCTGAAACCTTTCAAATGGAGATGGACATGAACTTGAAAAATAATGAAAAGGCCGGCATTCAAGAGGTCAACGTTGCTTTAGAGCGAATCGAAAATGGTACCTACGGAGATTGTATGATCTGTGGTAAAAAAATTGATGAAGATAGATTAGAGGTACTCCCCAGTTCTGTTATATGTATGGCATGTGAGAAAGAAGAAATGTCCATTGAGGATCAAATACACACACGACCTGTAGAAGAAGAAGTTATTGGTATTCCTTTTGCCAGCAACTTTATGGATAATAAAGATTACAATGGTTTTGACGGTGAAAATTCTTGGCAGGCTGTGGCAAGGTATAATAAAACGGCAGAAAACGCTAAGGCTCTGGATTGGTATGATAATAACATGTACGATGAAACACCCCACGGCATAGTAGAAAAAGTTGATGAGATCAGCAACGAATATTATGAAGAACAGCTGCCGGAGGCTGACATTCCAAAAAAGAAAAATAAAGATAAAGATCATAATCAAAATTTGTTTTAAATTAAAAGGATTTGTATCAAAACTGATCTTATAATCAATATGTATGGAACGGCAGAGATGCCGTTCCCAACCTTTTAAAACTCTACATTTCAATACATTGAATCAAGCCTTCAGTAAATAATGTTGGATTTGTAAACAGCCCTTCATGATCACAGTCTATTTCCACCACAGGATTATTCCCCATTGCTTTAAACATGTTTAGATATGCATCGGACGGCACTGACACGTCTTTTGTACAATACAACAAAATTTTAGGAATATTTAACCTATTAAATTCATTTGCGTTAATCTTAGTTTCCATAACAACCAAAGGTTGAGTCACCAATATTCCCATTAAACGATTCAAACACGCTTCCGTCGCTTCTGTCGCCAACATTCCCCTTACGAACCCAGAGTCTATTGGAATGGCTCCATCCCCACGCTCTTTGGCCATGGATCTCATCCCTTCTTTTATTTCATCGGGCACAAAGTCAAACTGTGATGTTTCATGAGGTAACAACCATGCGTTATTAAATATGACTTTTTTTACTTTTTCTTTTGCTTTTGGAATAGACATCTGCAAAATATGTCCCGCACTTGAATGCCCCACTACTATAACGGGCTCTTCCTGGCTATTAATTTTTTCCGAAACGTAGTCCACATAATCTTCGTAAGTAACGTCTTTTCGGTCACCTTCACCATTACCGGGAAGGTTTAATGCTTCCGACACATACCCTTTCTTTTGCAGTAAGTCTTGTACACCCTTCCAGCAGCTTCCGTTATGCCATGCTCCATGAAGTAATAAAATTTTGGTCATAGAAAAATCTCCTTTCATTTTTTTATTCCATTAACCAATAAATGTCCTTCTTTAATGAGATTGCATATCACAGCAGAACTGTTTTCTTTCTTATTAAAATATTGCTCTGACAAAGCAGCTGTTGTTTGAGATAATTGCTCAATGATACTTTTTTTATTGAGCTCAGAAATAAAAATCAATATGATTAAATGATCATCCCTTGTAAAATAATCCTCATGACTATAGTAATCCACCATAATATTAATCCGCTCAAGACCAATTCCGGTCCTGCATGATAATTCCCGACTCAATGCTTCCACATCTGCACGTCGATCCGATTTCTTTGCTTTAATGATAATACATGGCAAACGATCACCTCCATATGATGATAACAGCAATAAATATGCCAGCTTCCATAATCTTGAAATTTCAATATCAATGCCCAATTCAGAAAGCAATCATAATAAAAAAGGCTGTAAAAAAAAATTTACATTCACCCTTTTTGTAAATCTTTTTTACAGCTTAGTCTTCCTGATTGATTAATTTTCTTATATAAGGTGGGCCTTGACATACCCAGTCGAGCAGCCGTTTTGGAAAAATTAAAATCTTCTTCCTCTAAAACTCTTTCAATAATGACTTCCTCCGCTATTTGTAAAAGCGTTTTTCCCTCCGGTAATGGATCATTGAATATTCTATTAAAATCTTTCTTAAGCTTACTTTTAATATAGCTCTCTTTTATTTCCGAAGGTAAAGAAGCCACATCCAGCATACCATTTTCTGAAAAAATTAAAGCTCTCTCAGTAATATTAATTAATTGTCTGACGTTGCCCGGCCAATGGTACGATTCTAAATACTTAAAATAATCTTTACCCACTTGCTTAAAGGCTATATTATTCTTTGTTGAAAACTTTTTTATATAACTATTAAATATTAATCTTACATCCTCAATCCGTTCTCTCAAAGGTGGAATATTAACCTGTATAACATTAATGCGATAGAATAAGTCCTCTCTGAACAAATGTTCTTCTATTACTTTTTTAAGGTCTTTCTTGGATGCAGAAATAACTCTCACATCAATGGGTATAGGTTCCAGCCCTCCAATTCTCATAATGGTATAAGAAGACAATGCTCTAAGCAGCTTTATTTGTATGGACAGAGGCATACTTTAAACCTCATCTAAAAACAGCGTTCCTCCTGAAGCATACTCCAGCAGTCCTTTTTTTCCTTTCTTAACTGCACCTGTAAATGCCCCCGGCTCATAACCGAACAGCTCACTTTCTATTAAATCGGCTGGTATTGCGCCGCAATTAATGGCAACAAAAGGCATATCTTTTCGCCTGCTTGCATTATGTATTGCACTTGCAAAGACTTCTTTTCCGCTTCCGCTTTCACCATATATCAATACAGAAGCATCAACACGAGATGCCTTTCTGGCTATGTCTTTTACTTCATGAATCTTTTTAGAGGTGCCTACAATATCATGAAAAGTAACATTTGCTAAAGTATTTCTCTTGATTTTAATAGGTTGATTGTCTTCTTTCTGAGGTATCTTTTTTATTATTAACCTTTCATATATCCTTGCAAGACTATAGATGATATTGATGGTATCTTGATTGATGGAAGTATGGGCAAAGGATGCATTGATGGTGCCGGCCACATGATTATTATGATCATAAAAAGGTGCTGCGGCACAGCTAAAGCTGTGAAAGCAGTAATTATAATGTTCTGAACCAATGACCATGAATGCTTTATTTTCTTTCAAGGCCAAACAAGTAGAATTAGTGCCTATATCTTGTTCAGATGCACTTTTGAAATAGCCTATTTTGGGATACAGCTGATCAAATTTTTCGTCGTAATTCACAATATATTTCAATTTTGCTTTTTTATCATAGATGCTGATATTAAGATTTAAGTTTTCTACAATATGGCCAAACTCTTTGAATCCTATATCATTGTACTCAGGAAGGCTTTTTAAAATGTAATGGTCTTTTTCTTCCGGCTTCATTAATAAAGATTGATTGATGGCATATAAATCAACACCATAGGCCTTGCACCTTTTCCAAGAATTTAAAATATCTTCTTTAATAAGCTTATTATTAAAACTAGTCCCTTCAATAAAATTCTCCCACACTTTTTTACCACTCTTCATAATCATCACACCCATTAAATATTTTAAATACATTTATTCCATTGTAGCATGTGTAAAATATTTTTACACTATTTTAATAATCACACTGAATTGTTAATTATTTATAAATCAACAGTATATTTAATAATCCGTACATAACATAGCAAAAAAGAAAAAATACTCATAAATTAATGTCTATGAAGCAATAAAAAGAATATCAAAATATGATATAATACTTGAAGTTAAAAAGTAAATAAAAATGAAAGATGAGAGTGGAAAATGGACAAAATTAGAATGCTATTTGTATTAATATTCATCCTTTTAATAACCGTTATACCTGGTGGTTGTTCACAAAGCGAGCAGGAGATCTCATCTCAGCCTCAGATAATAGATACCGAAGACCCACCGGAAGAAAAAACTGATGAGCCCGAAGAAATTGATTTAACCGATAAAATTAAATCTCCGTTAACCGGATTATATATAGAGTCAGATCAACTCAACGACAGAGTTATTGCCGTCATGATAGATAATCTTAAAAGTGCAAGACCACAAGCAGGCATCAGCCAATGTGATATCGTCTATGAAATACCGGTAGAGGGTTATATCACTCGATATATGGGAATCTGGGGTACAAAAAAAACATCCAACATCGGTCCCATAAGAAGTGCTCGGCATTATTTCATACACAGAGCTTTAGAATATGATGCCCTCTATGTTCATGTTGGAGGAAGCCCTCAGGCTGATGTGGCCATATCCGATTTAGGGATACCTTCTGTTAGTGCTATGAGTCTGGGACGAGATATATTTTGGACGAAAAAACATAAATATCCTCCCCATAACACCTATTCTAGTTATGAAGCCATCATCAAAGGTTCAAACAGAAAAAACTATCGATCGGAAGGCTCTTATGAAAGTTTATTATTTCTACATAATGATGAAGAAATAGATGGTAAAAGCGTATCTTATATAGAATTTCCCTATAATAAGAAGAAATATTTTTCATCCTATAAATACGATGAAAAGGAAAAAGTATTTTATAGATATGTAAATGGAAAACTTCATTTAGATGAAAATGATGACATGGAGATCACTACTAAAAATATTATTGTTCAATTTGCTGCTACTAAGTTAATTCCCGGTGATGATGAAGGAAGACTTAATATCAGCATGGTAGGCGAAGGTAACGGATTTTATCTATCCAATGGAAAGTATAAAAAGATCACTTGGAAGAAAAGTGATTATAATTCATTAACCCGATATTACGATGAATCAGGAAAAGAAATAAAATTTAATCCGGGAAACTTTTGGATTCAAGTTTACCCTAAACATAGGTCTGATGAAATAGTCATTGAAAGTTCTCAAGATACCAATCAATAGTTTGTCTGTACTCTCGTGTCATCGCGAGGCAGTTTGGCTCGCGATGACATGTCTTTTCTTATTGAATATTTTTAGGCTTAATTTTAGGGCTTAATTGATCAAATTCTTTGTTATGCTCTTCAATATTATTCGTCAGCATCTTCGATTTGTTTTTCTCAAATACCTCTTCAGCTACTTGACTATCGCCAGCAAAATTATCCAAATCATTTTTACGTGTAAAAGAACTGTTTTTTCCCATTTGGACCTCCATAAATTATAGTATTTAATCATATTATTTCACATAATCAGAAAATTAGTCTATTTGAGTGTCTATTAAACTATAAAAAAATATTAACCGAGTTAACCACAGTTAATATTTTTATTATGATTATTTTTTTCTTTCCTGACGTCGTTTTTTTCCTTCTTCAAACAGTCTTTTTTCTTCCTCAGTCTCTATGGCCAGATCAGGAACTTTTCTAGGTTTTCCCATTCTGTCAAGGGCTACCATTGTAAAATATGCGCTTAATGCTCTTTGTGGCGGTTCGCCGGATTTCAAATCTTCTACCTCAACCGTTACCACTACTTCCATGGAGGTATTTCCAACATAAGCGATTCTTCCCGTACAGCTTACCAAAGCCCCTACAAAAATAGGTGAAAGAAACTGCAATTCATCTACTCTTGCGGTTACCACATTGCCATGAGAATACCTTACGGCTGCTGCACCTGCAGTAGAATCCATAAACTTCATAATCTCTCCACCATGAACGTTACCGGCTACATTTGCTTGACTGGGCAGCATCACCTGGCTCATCGTCAACACTGTTCTTTTATTATCACTATCCACCTGCAGGCCTCCTTTGTTTTATTCATGCTTTACAGCTTCCACTATATTTGAAAGCATAACATAAAACCAACTTTTGTCAATATAATTACAGTAAGTGTAGAATACTTAAATAGCAAAAGGAATTTAATGGATATATGTAGAAATAAATATATAACAATTAATAAGGAGTGATATTTTGAGAGTATTAGTTATTGGAGCTGGTGGACAAGGAGGACCTTGCGCTTCGGTACTTGCAAAGGAATCGGATGTTTCAGAAATCGTATTAGCCGATATTAATTTTGATGTTGTACAAAATGTTATCAAGAAAATTGGAAGCCAGAAGATAAAAGGCATTCAACTAGACGCCAGCTCTTATGAAAAGGTACTCATTGCGGCACAAAATATGGATGTAGTTATTGATTTGGTTATCCCTCAATTTGCACCAAACATCATGAGAGCAGCATTGGCTGCAGGGGCAAATTATGTAAATTCTGCTTTCGATACGCCATTTTGGGATCAACTTGTTCGTAACGAACCGCTTATGCTGGACAAGGAATTTAAAGCTGCCGGACGCACTGCCCTATTGGGCTGCGGCTTAACTCCGGGCATTACAAATGTTATGATTAAATATTATTGTGATCAACTGGATCGTGTGAAAAATGTTAAAATTCGCTGTGGGGGTAGAGCGCTGGGTAAAGAAAATTTAGTGAAAGAATGGTACCCCGGTTGGTCTCCAAAACAAGCGTTAATTGACTTTGCAACCGAGCCCAATGTATTTAGGAACAAAGCATATAAAAAGCTGCCTATTTTTAGCGAAATAGAAGAATATGACTTTTTAGAGCCCGTGAACCAAATACCGGTTGCGCATCATTCTCATGAAGAGGTCTATTCCATTCCCAGATACATCAATAAGGGCATTGAATACTGTGATTTTAAATATTACATTGATACACAAGCCGCTACATTTATAAAAACCGGTTTTACACCTGACAATGAAATATCAGTTAATGGACAAAAAATAAAACTTTTTGATCTATTAATGGCGTTAGTCACTCAACCCACTAATTATTTTATAAATGAGGAGATCAAATTAGAAGGTGATCCCACTTACTCGTTTAAGATATTGATTGAAGTGGATGGCTATAAAGATAATAAATATACATCTTTTAAAGTTGTTATTCCTAATTTATCGGACTATCCAATTGCCTATGATCTTTTTGGAACAAGCTACATAGATATAGCTCTACCTGCTGTTATCGGAGCAAAAATGTGCATGAAAGGCATTGAAAAAGGCATTCTATTTCCAGAATGCTTAGATGCAGAAGTATTTATTGACCAAATTAGAAAAACGGGTTTACCTTTTCAATGGAAAGAAATATAAGCTTCTATAGCTCCTTTTTATGCTATATTATTAAATGTGTGATACCGGATATGGAAAGTGCACTATAAATTAAGAGCAGTCCCATAACAATATTAAATTGCTTTCTATATTTAGATAGAAACTTATTGAACAAAGAACCAAATAATGCCCAGCATGAAGTTGCCGAAAATCCTACCAAAGTTAGAAAGAATGAAAAAAAGATTAACGAAATATTTGATTTGTAATATGGAATAATAAAATTAGATATTACGGTTATACCAAAGAGTATACCTTTCGGGTTTACAAACTGCATAGCCACACCGGTAACAAATGAATTTAATTTATTTCTACTTTTATTATCTTCAGATGTTTTACTGTCATCTGTAATGTCTTTTTCTTCATTCTCTTCATCAACCGCTTCTTTGCTTTTCATGATTTTAACAGCTAAATATAACATGAACCCAGCTCCTAATATGCCCATAAATGTTTTAACTTTGGGCATTAGATTAAAGAGCAGAAGATTAAAATAGCTGCACAGAATCATAATTATAAAAAAGCCTGTACAAACACCTAATATAAACTTTAAAATTCCTTTATAGCCAAATTTACTAGCATTTGCCATGGCCATAATGTTATTAGGACCCGGCGTAAAGGTGACAACAAAAACATATGAAAGAAATGCCCCAAGATTAAACATAAAATATCCCCTTTTCTCATTTTGTATGTTATAATATACAAAAAGTGCATTATAAAGCATTGCTAAGTCTATTATACAAAATGTGCGATAAAATACAATAGGGAAAGGTAAATTTTTATGGAAAATTTAAATTTTGTTATATCCATGAACTTAAAACGCATTCGTGAAGAGAAAAAACTAAGTCTTGATAAGGTTGCTCAAATGACGGGTGTTAGTAAAAGTATGTTGGGACAAATTGAAAGAGGAGAATCAAATCCAACCGTTACAACCGTATGGAAAATAGCAAATGGTCTTAAAATATCTTTTACTTCTCTTTTAAATCAGGCGCAATCAGATACGGTTATAATAAGTAAAGACGATGTAGAACCTATGCTTGAAGACAATGGAAAGTATAAATTATATCCATTTTTCCCCTATGAAGATGGCAGAAGATTTGAAGTGTATAAAGTAGAAATTGAAAAAGGCGGTTACTTAAGTGCTGATCCACATGGAGAAAATACTCAAGAATTTATTACCGTATTTGATGGTGAAGTTACGATTAGAGTAGACGACGAAGAATATACTGTCAAAACAGGAGATTCAATAAGATTTAGAGCGGATAAGCCCCATGCTTATCACAATTCAGGAGATGATTTAACAAAAGCAAGTATGGTCATATATTACCCCGAGTAATATAAATCATTGACCCCGAAAATAAAACGAGTTATAATATAGTTGATAATATCAACTAATATTATAGGGGGATTAATATGTATGATGCACATCAAATAAGAAAAGAACTTCGTATCATTGTTAGAGAGCTGGGATTATTAAATCACAATTGTTTTAACTCAGGCATGACTTTGGTTCAGGCACATATATTAAACTACTTAGTACAAAATGAAGCAACTTCTTTTAATGAACTTTTATTACAATTGGGCTGTGATAAAGCCTCATTAAGCAGAACCATCCATACTTTGGAATCAAAAAATTATGTTACAACTGAAAAGATGAAAAGTGATAGAAGAATGAAAAAAGTAAGCATCACCCCTATGGGAAGAAATGCTATTGAAAATGCTGAACATCATGCAGAAAGTTTTGTTGAAAGTATACTAAGTGTTGATAATAACCACGTGTCTAAAATTATTGATGGATTAACATTATTTCGCAATCTCATCATTAGAAAAAGCATTATGGAAGATGACTCTAAAATAATATTTGAAAAATTGTCTTCAAATTATTATGAAGCAGCAATGAAATTAGTTGCTGAAGTTTTTAATAAAGAGCAAAACATCCCTGAAGAATTGCTTCCTATTTCACCAAAGTTAAAACCCATATGGTGGTGCATAAGAATAGGAGAAGATATTATTGGAGTAGCAGCCGGTTGGTTAGAAAATAATGAGTACCATCTTGGAAGAATTGCAGTAGATAAAAATTTTCGTCAATTAGGATTAGGTAATAAAATAGTCATTCATTCAGTTGAAGAAATTTTTGCACTGGGTGGAGAGCACATACATCTGGAAGCCAGAGACATCACTGTCAAGATTCTTCAGAAAATAGGCGGAAAAATTCTTGATCATCCGGTGGATTTTTATGGCGACCTGGTTACTCCTGTATTATTAAAAAAGTCGGATTATAACCCTTATACAAATTAATCTTTTATGTGATATGTTATTTATTTCTTAGATTTATTAATAACCAACTTATGATATATTCTATTTCATCATAGGTTGGTTTTATTATGTCATTAGAATCTTAATTTTATCTGCCTTTTAATTGATAGAATGCTGAACATTTTTATTCTTTAGGAAATAGTATGGTAATAGAATTACAATTTTCAATACGAAAATTTAAGATTATACCTGATTTTTAAAGGAGGTTTTACTTTGTATCCAGTTAATATGATGTATTGCGGTACTGTTCCTACCGTTCCGTATATGCCTGTCAAACCTGTATTGGCAAGAGCTTATGTCCCTTATCAGGTTCATTATAAGACTTATAATTTAACTGAAGGACTCCACAAAGGTACTATATTCCCCGAGCTGTACAGCCCTTATGAGGGCAAGTGGCCAAAAGGAGGCATATGTAGTGAAAAATAATGGTTATAAAAAGATGTTATATGAAATAATGAAGCTTCAATTTGCTCTTGTAGATAACACGCTCTATTTAGATACACACCCCAACGATCAGCAAGCATTGCTTCATCATAACATGATGCACGCTCAACTAAAAATGAAAATCCAAGAATATGAAAATATGTATGGGCCTATGACAATCTATGGCGAAGGTAATGGTTGTTGGAATTGGATCAAAAGTCCGTGGCCCTGGGAAATTGAGTATTAGGAGGTAAAAAAATAGATGTGGGTTTACGAAAAAAAACTTGAATATCCTGTAAAAGTTTCTTGTCCAGATCCTCGCATGGCAAAAAACATTATTACACAATATGGCGGTCCGGATGGTGAAGCCTCTGCTTCTTTACAGTATCTCACTCAAAGATTCGCTATGCCAATCGATGAAGCAAAAGCCACACTCACAGATATCGGGACCGAAGAACTGGCACATATGGAAATTGTGGGTACATTATTTTTAAAGTTAATTAAAGGTGCTACAAAGAAACAGCTTGAAGATGCCGGCATTGACGGTTATTATGTTGAGCATGATTGCAATCCATTTTATATAGACACAGCAGGCAATCCGTGGACAGCGTCGTACATTCAAGCAAAGGGAGACATTATTGTTGATTTACACAACGATATGGCTGCAGAGCAAAAAGCTAGAATCACTTATGAACGATTGATACAACTTACAGATGACCCTTGCGTCAAAGACGTTTTAAGATTCTTACGTGAACGCGAAGTTGTTCACTTCCAAAGATTTGGTGAAACGCTTAGAATCGCTCAGGAATGGAAAGACAGCAAGAAAATTTTTTAGAATCTTTACATGAAAGAAAAATAGTTTGTTTTCTTTCATGTTTACATAATCGGAATCACCTTATTTAGTTATAATATCATAATCAAAAGCATTAACTGCATTTATTCTTAGACAAGCTTTTCTAATACCATATGTTTAAATCTGGAGAGTAATAGTAATCGACTTATGCAGCATATACAATTTTATTATCTGTGGAATATTATATAAAGCCTCAACTTAGAGGCTTTATATAATATAAGAATTAATCTTTATTAAATTATTATCGTATTAACTGCATTGACAACATTAATCAGAATAACGCCTAAAATTACTATTGTGAAGATATTAGTAATAGCTTTTTCTGAAAGTTTTTCACTTAATTTTGAACCGATAATTCCTCCTGAGACTCCACCAATAATCATAAATGAAATTATAGTTGGGCTAAAGTCTACAAACTTTCCGCTAACTACTAATGATAGAATTTTTGAAAGTTGGGATGTAAATATAATAATAAGAGAGTAAATAGTAGCTTCTTTCAATGGAAAACTAAAAAGCATTACTATAACAGCTACGTT
>JANQMT010000182.1:0-2301 GCA_028279945.1 Clostridia bacterium | reverse complement strand
TTTTTGGGGATGGCTGCGGTGATATATATTTCATCAAAGGGCAAGATTCAAGTGGGCGCGTCAATGTCTTCAGTTACGATGGTGTTTGACGCTATGATGGGATTTTTTATAGCTATTTTCCTGTCTCGTTATTGCAATATGGCCATAGGTATTGTTATTGGAGCATTTACAATGAAAATGCTGACAGCAGGGTTGGTTTCACTTGGCCTTTCGACGACAATACGTAATATTACAACAGGATTGTTCCTTTTGGTGCTCTTATGCATCTCTTCCAATATGGGGCATGTTTCTGCGTGGCGTGCAAGAAGGGAAAGAGCTAAGCAGGCAAACATCAAATACCTTAAGGAAAAGCGGTGTTAAAGAGGGAGCAGGCTTAATATACCATTTTAAATATCTGCTGCTTAGAGACATAATAGTTCTCCTTAAAGTTATTGAATTGGAATTTTATTAAAGAAAGGATGAGAGTTAGGTTTGTCTGGTCAAAAATGTATAATAGTTTTATTGGATAGCTTGAATAAGCATTATTTAAAAGCATACAATGAGAATGCGACAGCAAAAACTCCGAATATTGATGCTTTCAGAAATGACAGTATATTATTTAATAAACACTACATCGGATCGGCACCATGTATGCCGGCAAGGCGTGATATTTTTACCGGCAGGTATAATTTCCTCGAAAGATTTTGGGGTGGTATTGAGCCTTTTGACGTAACTTTACCGGATTTGTTAAAAAGAAATGGCGTCCTTACCCATATGATTACAGATCATACCCATTATGTGGAAATTGGAGGAGAGAACTACCTGCAGCAATTCCAGACGTGGGATATAATCAGGGGCCAGGAATATGATGCCTGGGTGTCACGGGCAAAAAAGCCTGTCATGTATGATGAGTACTACGGCAAGGTCAATGAGCAATATCAAAACAACAGAACCATGTTTGCGTCCGAGCAGGATTATCCGACGCCAAAAACCTTTAAAACAGCTTGTGATTGGGCAGATAACAACAAAGGTGCGGATAACTTTTTCCTGATGGTTGAGGGTTTTGATCCCCATGAGCCTTTTGATTGCCCGGAAGAATATCTTCGCCTCTATGAAGAACGATACGACGGTCCTCATTACAACTGGATAAATTACGGAAAGGTTACTGAGCCTGCCGACGCTATAGAGCATGTCCGTAATAGTTACCGGGCTACCTTAACAATGGCAGACCTGTGGTTTGGAAAATTCATTGATTCTTTGAAAAGAAATGACCTTTATGACGATACATTGATTTTCTTCATTTCAGACCATGGTTTGCTGTTAGGAGAGCGCAATTTAACCGGAAAAAATCTTTTTCATCATTACAATGAGTTATCGGCAATTCCTATGCTTGTACATCTTCCACAGCATAAAAATGCGGGTGAAACCAGAGAATGCATAACACAGAATATTGATTTGATGCCCACTATTTTAGATTACTGGAATTTTAAGCTGCCTGCCCAGGTAAGAGGGAAATCTTTAAAAGGCGTTCTTGAAGGAACACAAGACCGTGTACGTGAGAGCTGTATTTTCGGCATGTTTTCGGGCAGCTTAAGTTATGCGGACGATAAATATTCATTGTATATTGCTCCGGATAGAAATGTCCCCATATACCAGTATTGTTCTATTGCTACCACATTGTGGCATTACCTGGGAGTTGGACATGAAAATGAAATAGAAACAGGCCGTTTTCTGAAACACACGAACTATCCTGTTTACAAGATACCTGCAAAAGCAATGGATGCCATGTATCCCGAGAATATAGAAAAGACAGTTATGTTTGACAATATATCAGACTGTAAACAGTTAAGGCCCATTGAAGATGAAAAAGTGTATGCTGAAATAAAAGAAGAAATAAAGCAATTGCTTATAGAAAATGACAGTCCGGATGAGATATTTGAACGATTCCATATTTTGACATAATAAAATTTATGGTGAACAAGGCCTTTATTACCAAGGTCTACAGACCACTATGAGCCTGTGTCAGAACTCTTGTATGCAGATTTTCGATTCATTTTTTTCCGTCCAGATTCTTCAAAAAAACGGCGAATATCTGGATATTTAACGCTTTTTTTGAAGGATTTGGGCGGAAATAAAGGACGAAAAGATGTCTTGCAAGAGTTCTGACACAGGCTCATATATAATAACGGGGTTTGCTGCATTTCAACGGATTGTCTGCCCTAACCCAGCAGCATTTTCAGCATCCTGACATAAATGTGCGGCAATTCCGGCTGCGGATTTAGCAGAGCCATCAGTTCAAGAGCATTGGTGAATAACAGCAGG
>JANQMT010000137.1:0-6471 GCA_028279945.1 Clostridia bacterium | reverse complement strand
GCTTTTTATGGCACTGGGTAAAGCCGGCAAAGGTGCTCTGCTGACCCTTGGAAGGCAGATTCTGTTTTTCATACCTCTGGCATTTATTTTACCAAGGTTCCTCGGAGAAATGGGTGTTTGGCTTTCATATCCTGTTGGAGATTTGTTGGTTGTTATATTGGGAATATTCCTTGTCACAGGAGAAATTCGAAAGCTCAGCAAACTCAACTCCAATGACCTTTCTAAACTAAACTGAAGCGTTTATGTAAATTTAAATAAAGTTTTAGCAAAAATCAGGAAAAGTGCCTTATGGCACTTTTATTTTTGGTGGAGGCGAGGGGACGCTTAGTTCTATTGTTTCCAATAGTGCTGACTATATCTTGAAGTTAATCAACTGATTTGGTTAACTCCTCTGGCGTATTATAGAAGTCATAGTATGGTTTTGGACTTCTATCCTAGTACATCCCTGTAGGATGCCTATGAGTCGATACAGAGCTGTTGAATTGCTTCACATACTCCTCGGTATTGCCGTCGACTTGACGTTACGGTTTCACCGATCAAGCCAGATTTTCACCTATAAATCACTCTATAGGGCGACTCTCTTACAAATCGAACCCCTGTCCGAAAGCACATTCACAAAAGCTTCTCCGAGCGCAGCTGATGTTTTTAAATTTCGCGTTCCACATCGTCCATCAGCAGACTATGCGTTCGGCTAGCTCCTTGTTCCCTCTAATCTAGGAGCATCCATTAGAGGTTTTCCTGTATGTTTGACGCTTGAGCTTTGACCTACAGGTGAATCAAAGGAAGCGAGCTGCTACTAGGCAGCTAGTGCGTAATTATTTCTATCGTTTATATTTAAGTTGCCACTTTTAACGTTGCTTGGCGACAACGGCTCGCTGCTTCAGCTTCAATACCCCCGTCGAAACCTGTACACCCCCATGATCATTAGAAGCGTTGCTTCATTTGCTGCTCAATCTTACGATTAGCATCTTTTTTAGCTAGGGTATCTCTCTTATCATAAAGCTTTTTACCTTTTGCTACAGCCAATTCCATTTTAGCAAGCCCTCTATCATTTAGATAAACTTTTAAAGGAATTAAGGTGAGTCCTTCTTGGGTGGTATAACCCAAGAGTTTTCTGATTTCTTGCTTGTGTAAAAGAAGTTTTCTGGGTCTTAGCGGATCCTTATTGTGGATATTTCCCTGCTCATATGGACTGATATGCATGGAATGCACAATAACTTCTCCATTTTCAACTCTAGCATAACTTTCTTTTAAATTGAGTTTACCCATTCTAATGGATTTTATTTCAGTTCCCGAAAGAACCATGCCTGCTTCATACGTTTCTTCTATAAAGTATTCGTGTCTTGCTTTTTTGTTACTTGCAAGTATTTTCATTTTAAATCACCTATCTATCTTAATGGCTGTAGAAGATATGTTAACATGCAACCATCAATGTGTCAAGTATCCGTAAATTTTGGCATGACAACCTTTTTAATATTGTCCAATTTCCCATAAACCACTACTCTATCCCCTTCTTTGAAGTAGCTGTCCTTTTTAGGAAATTGTTCTATATAACTTCCTCTCTCTATGTTTAAAACTTGAATCTGGATTTTCTTAAGATTGGATTCTACCAAAGTCTTTCCTATTAACGGATGCTCGCTTTCAATTAAAAATTCTACTACGCCATAATCTTCATTGAGTTTTAAAACCTGCTCAACTGTTTTTGTTTTGTTAACTTTAGATTTAACGATAAATCTTTTCTCAATCATTTTTTCTATTTTTTGTACCACCCAAGCATTTTTAGTTACGCCAACTAACATTATGACCGTCACTAATAAAAAGAATAGCCCTACCATTACGTTTTTTCCGTTGGCAACTTCAGCAGCAATGGTAAAAATTGTACCGATAATAAACGCTTGCACTACATAACTGATGAGCATTAAAAGTTCAGCAATTTTTCGCCTCACGGGGTGCTGGGTAATTAATTCTGATTCGTTGGTAGTAAAGCCTGTTCCGGTAATAATAGAAACCACTTGAAACCTGGCCTTTTCTCTATCCAGGCCTGTCATTCGTAATCCCAAAGCAAGCAGCTCTGCAATAATTAAAAGTATTCCTATAATAATAATAAAAACTACTATGCTCATACTAACACCCCTTTATTTATTATACCATGAAAAAGGCTATTTTTCAACAATACTCAAGGTTTGTTATCCCTAAGCCGAACTTCGACTAACTAGTCTATTGTTCCAATTTTATTAAAAGGAAACAGTCTAACAATCACTTTTCCCCGAATGTTACTCATGGATACTTCTCCTACTCTTGAATCCCGACTATCAAGACTGTTTGGCCTATTATCCCCCATTACAAATATCTTGCCTTCATGTATTTCGAAAGCTTCCATTTGGCCGGGGGTACGACCTCCATAAACATATGGTTCATTCAGTGCGTTACCATTTCGATACACTATTCCATCCAGTATTTCAATGGTGTCTCCAGGCAGTCCTATAACCCTCTTGATTAAATCTTTTTTCTCACCGTCTACTGTCAATTGATTGGTCTTAAAAACTACAATATCGCCATATTGAGGCTCTTTTGTAATGTAAGGCATCCTATTAATAATAAGATAATCGTATTCTTTAATGGTGGGATACATAGAGTATCCCTTGACTAACGTTGGTCTTATAAAAGCTGTTATTGCCAAAGCAATGAGTACTGATATTAATATTGTTTTAATCCATTCTTTTATAGACTCGTTTCTTGTCATAGCTTTTCCCGCTTTCTATTATTGATATAATGGTTATATTACAATTATTCCACAAAACCTATCTTGTTAAACGGATATAGTCTTATCATTACTTTCCCAACTACAGTATCGATAGGGACCATCCCTACATCTTCTCTTCTACTGTCTATGCTGTTGGGTCGATTGTCTCCCATGACAAATAATTCTCCTTCTTTAATCGTCGTGGGTTCCAAGGCACCAGAAGTAACCCCTCCATTAATATACGGCTCGTCAAGTACTTCTCCGTTTCGATAGGTAATACCGTCTTTTATTTCTATAGTATCACCGGGAATACCTATTACACGTTTAATCAATTGTTTTTTTTCACCATTCTCTCTCAGTAATTCACTTGTAAAAACAACGATATCTCCAAATTTAGGTTCACCCAATTTGTATGCTACTTTATTAATCATTAAATAATCATACTGCTCAATAGTTGGATACATGGAATATTCCATAACCAAAGTAGGTCGAATAAAGGTGGTAATCACTAAAGCTATAATTACAGAAATTACTATTGTTTTCACCCATTCAATAACTTTTTCGCTCATTATTTTTCATCTCCTGTTTTATTAAATAATTTTTCCTTTATTAATTTAAGTTTTGGAGGTAATTCTGAAACTATTTCTTTTCCTTCCAAATAGGATAATATTTCAACACCTTGTGTGAATTTCAGTTTATATGCATGTAAAAATTGTGTAGATAGACCAAATTGCCTTTTAACCAAACCATTAATTTCTACATTACCATATTTCTCATCACCTAACAATGGGAAACCGGCTTCTTTAAGATGCGCTCGGATTTGATGTGTCCTTCCGGTAATGAGCTCGGCCTCTACTAAAGTATATTTTCTATTACTTAATATAGGCTTAAAAATGGTCTCTGATTCTTTTGCATCTGCACTTTTTTCATTAGATACTCTAACCCGATTGGCCGCTGAGTCTTTTATCAGACTCTTTTTTATATGTAATGGTTTTTTCATTTCACCGGAGACAATGGTTAGATAATATTTTTTGATCATCTGTTTGTCTCTGATCATCTGATTTAAAAGCTGTAGCGCTTTATTATTTTTCCCAAAAATAACCAGTCCGCTTGTATTCCTATCTAATCGGTTAACCGCCGCAGGTACAAAGGTTTTTTCTTTATCCGGGCTGTAATGATCTTTTTGCTGCAAGTAAGTGCACACTTGATTGACAAGCGTATTCTTTTTTTCTTCAGCAGTTCCATGCACCAATAATCCCTTTGGCTTTTCTGCTACCAATATGTTGCTATCTTCATAAACGATTTTAAACTGTCTTTTCGCTTTAACCATTTTTTTCTTCTTGGTAAATCTATCTAAATCATCATCCTTTATATATAAAGCAATAATGTCATCTTTTTTCAAGGTTGCATCATTAGATGTTCTCTTGCCATTTAGTTTAATATCTTTTTTTCTGATCATCCTATATAGGTAGCTTAAGGGTGCATTGGGCATATATTTTCTTAAAAATTTATCTATTCTTTGATTTTCCTCGTTTTCTCCAATTCTAATTTCCTTCATATGGTTATCCTCATATATGTTTTTTATAATTATTAATTATCGATTATTAATTGCCCTATTCTATTGTAATATATTTCATATTTTAGACAAGATAAAAACTTATTGTAATATATTTTTAATAATTAATGGTAATATTTTATGTTGTACTATCCTGTCTAATTATGTTACTCTATTTTTAAGAATAATATGAATATGGATGTGAAATGATGGATAGAATAAAAGATTTTTTTTATAATATAAGTGATTTATTAGTGGCTTTGATGATTATTACGGTTGTAGCATACGTTATTTCCTGGAAGGTAGGTGTTATTGCTGCCTATCCGCTAAATGCTTCTACAGAAATTGTACCTCCTTCCGGCTCAGAGCTGCCCATACCAAGCGGGGACCTTGAACCAGAACCCGAACCGGAACCGGAGCCAGAACCCAATGTTGATCCTGAACCGGAACCGGAGCCTGAACCCGAACCGGAGCCAGACCCTGAACCAGCAGAAAAAATCAAAGTTGAGATTCCTTCAGGTTCATTATCGCCGGCTATTGCTTCAATACTTAAGGAAGAAGGCTTAATTGAAAGCACTTCAGCTTTCTTAAACAGAGCCGCTGAAAGAAAGTTAGATGTCAAACTGAGAGCAGGCACATTTTATATCCCAAGCAACGCATCCCTGGATGAAGTGATTAATATCTTAACAGGTCGATAATACATAAACATAAGCCATACCCGCACGTACTTGTGCGGGTATATTTTATGTAAAAACCCCTCCTAATGATTCATTGACTATCTTGATAAGCTGTTTTAAATAATTCCAAATATTGATCTTCATTTACCTCTCTTGGATTGCTAACGGTAGACCCATTTTTATATGACATTTTAGCCAATAATTCAAAATCCTTAGGATCAACATTCAAAGACTTAATTCCAGGTAACCCTAATTCTTTTGATAATTTTTTCAAAGCCTCAATGCCTTTTTTGCCGGCTAAATCATCATCTTTTTCTTCGATTCCCATTATCCTAGCTACTCTAGCATATTTTTCTTGAGTATTAGGCAAATTATAGTCCATTACATATGGCAGCAAAATGGAATTACACATGCCGTGGGGTGCATCATACATGCTGCCTAAAGCCTCTGCCATACAATGAACCGATCCAACATCTGCATGGCTAAAGCATAGTCCTGCAATTAAGCTTCCCATCATCATCTGGTCTCTTGCTTCAATATCAGCTCCGTCTTTAACTGCTTTTAAAACGTTTTTTACAATAAGTTCTATGGCATACAGCCCCATTGCTTCTGCTATTGGTTCTGTACAGTTTACGGTGTATCCTTCTATTGCATGGGTTAATGCATCCATTCCGGTAGCAGCTGTAATAAGCGGCGGCACAGTTAAGGTTAGCTCTGGATCTACTATAGCTGTTTTCGGGGCAATAGCAGGACTTTTAATGGTAAATTTTACTTTATCCTCACTATCTGTTATGACGGAAGAAAAGGTTACCTCGCTGCCAGTTCCTGCAGTTGTAGGAATGGAAAGCAAAGGCAGGCAGTCTTCTTTTATCTTTCCTTTTCCTTGATAGTCTTTTGCTTTTCCACCTTGCTTAACAAGTACAGATACTGCTTTTGCAGCGTCAATAGGGCTTCCTCCGCCAAAAGCTACAAGGCAGTCTACATGATTTTCAGCTGCAGCTTTTGCAGCTAACTCAACATTGTTGGATTTCGGGTTTTGTTCTATTTCATCAAAAATAATATATTCGATCTTTATATTATCCATCACTTTTTTAAGTAAACCTGTTTTTACCAAACCTTTATCAGTGATGATCATAATTTTTTTTGCTTTAAGACTATTAAGTTCCTCTTGTAATAAACCAATCGTACCTCTGCCATATCGTATTTTAGTAGGCAAAATAAAATCAAAACTATTTATCATTCTTATCCTCCTAGGTTAAGGTATATCTTTTGTTGCTTTATTATCTATTATATATCTTTTTTGTATGATAAACTTACCCAACCACATAAAATAATTTTAAATATTTGAAAAAGCCAAACAAAGCCCTTTCTCAGGACTTTGTTCAGCGGCTTTCTTCTTACAGCCTGAATCTATATATTAAATTTGGAAGAAAAGACCTTTAGATTATGCTTGTTCAGCCAGCTTTTTGTATTGTTCATATTTCTCTTTTGCATCT
>JANQMT010000135.1:0-14318 GCA_028279945.1 Clostridia bacterium | reverse complement strand
TTTAGCTGGATTAACCCTGTATCTCATGATCCGCCTAGACTTGCTCTTGCTTTATTGAATACGCCTAAAAAGCAGCATAGTTTAGAAAACATTGAACGAACGCGTGAATTTGTAGTGAATATACCAGATCTCAGTTTCGCAGATCAACTGGTTGAATGTTCTTACTCAACCAAATTGGGTGAAAACAAGTTTGATCGATCGGGTTTCACTCGATTACCATCTATGCATGTTAGTCCACCGGGAATAAAAGAATGTAGAGCTCATTTTGAGTGTAAAGTAATCAATATGATGAATACGGGTGATCACACGCTTATAATTGCTGATATTGTTGATGCCAGATATGATACGGAAGCCTATAGTCCTAATTATTTAATAAAAATGAATCAATTTATCCCTGCAATACACCTATCCAACTATTCTTTAGACAAATCACAAATTCATGTATTTCTATCACCTTGTGGTACTTATACTACTGAGGTACCTTATCCTGAATGTAAAGATGTTACAAATTCTAATTCATACAGCAATTCTATTAACTTGAATAAAGGAGGTCAACAAACTATGGGAAGAATAAAATTAAACAAAGAAGACATGGATGCATTGTTAATTGGCTTTAGTATATTGGGAACAGGCGGTGGTGGAGACCCTGAGTGGGGAAGAAAAATATTAGAAAATGATTTTCAAAACAACAGAGCATGCGAAATTGTAGATATTGAAGATGTTGAAGATGATGCATTTGTTTGTAGTGGCGGCATAATGGGATCAGTCATGGCTTTAGAAAATATGTCTTATGATGCCATAGTCGCTGACTGGGAAGATGATTTCGTGCTGATCACAGCTTTTAAAGAGATGGAAAGCATAATGGGAAAAAAATTAGATTATATTATCCCATTTGAAGCCGGAGGGTTAAACACACCTGTCATTATGTCGTTAGCAGCAAGAATGGGTATTCCTATGATTAATGGGGATGCATTAGGAAGGTCTGCACCTGAAACCCAAATGACCAGCTTTATTGGTCACAATATTGCCTTAAATCCAATGCCCCTGGTAGATGCGCATGGAAATACAATCGTTGTTATGAATTCTAAAGAGTCTACTTATGCAGATGAGATAGGAAGATTTGTGGTTACTAAGGGAGGCAGTTTAGGGGGGAATGCACATTATCCTATGTCCGGTAAAGATCTTAAAAGGAGTTGTGTGCCGGGAACCATAACTCAATCATTAGAAATTGGAAAAACTATTATTGGCGCCAGAGAAAAAGGAAAAAATCCTGTTGAAGCTTTTAGAAAAATAGTTAAGGGCATCATGTTGTTTACTGGAGAAATTGAAGAAGTATTTGGAGAAGATAAAGGTGGTTTCTATCTTACGAATGTCAAAATTAGGGGGAATAATGAATTTGAAAATAACATTGCTAAAATGGTCATTAAAAATGAAACCATGGTTATTTGGATAAATGAAGAAATAAAATGTATTTTTCCGGATATGGCGTTTATTCTAAACCCTCAAACTGGGGATGGCCTGATGAGTTCAAAATTAGAAACAGGAATGCCAATCAATATCATTGGAACACCATGTCATGAAAGGTTGAGAGAAAGCTTGGCTTCTGAAGAAGGCAAAAAGGCGTTTGGTGGTGCCAGGTATGGTTATGATGAACTCCAGTATACACCCTTTGAAGAACTGAATAATATATAAAAAATTCAGCATTCACAACAGAGGATAGGGAGGAGAAAATGTCTACACTAAATATTACTAATCATGTTGTTGAAGATACTAATAAAATCATTGAAGCAAAAGGAATAGGTAAAGAATTTAATGGCGTATGGGTTTTACAGGATATCAATTTTGATATGAGATCAGGAGAAATTCATGCGCTTGTTGGAGAAAATGGAGCCGGTAAATCTACTTTTATAAAAATACTCTCAGGCGTTTATAAACCTTCTATAGGACATATAAAAGTTGATGGGGGATTAAGTAAAGAAGGGTTTGACAGCGTTAAAGATAGTGAAGATATGGGAATTAGAACCGTACATCAAGAAATCAATCTTGTACCCTATTTTAGTATATATAAAAATATATTTATAGGTTCAGAGGAAAAAACCAGGAAACTGGGTTTAAAAGTATTAGATGATAAAAAAATGTATCAAAAAGCAAAAGAAGTAATCCGAAGTTTAGGCATAGAGTTTGATGTCAATAAACCGGCACAATTATTAAATGCTTCTATGAAAAGAATTGTTGAGATAAGTAAAGTCCTTATTCATCAGCCTAAGATTGTTATTTTTGATGAACCTACGGCTTCTTTGGGACAAGAAGAAAGGAAAAACCTTTTAAACATTATAAAAGGACTCAAGAAAAAAGGACTTTGCATACTTTATATTTCCCATAATTTAGAAGAAGTAATGGATATCTCCGACAGAATAACTGTTTTTAGAGATGGAAGAAAGATCGATACAATTAGTGGTAAAGAGGCAACATCTGAGCAAATTGTTTCAATGATGATAGGTCATAAAACTTACAATGATTATAAAAGAGAAGAGAACTACTGTAATGATGAAGTACAGCTGGAAATAAATCATTTATGCAACCATAAACTTAAAGATATCAGCTTTAAATTACGAAAAGGAGAAATTTTAGGTATAGCAGGTGTTGTAGGAGCAGGAAAAACAGAGATAGCAAAAGCTATTTTTGGTTTAGATAATATTACAAGTGGAGAGATAAAAATTTGCAATATTAAATATATTCCCACACCACAAAACGCAATTAATAACAGGATAGCTCTGGTACCGGAAGAAAGAAAAGAAGAGGGGCTTATACCGGATTATTGTGTATCTAAAAATATAACGCTTACATATTTAAAAAAGTGGTATAAGTGGGGCGTTATCAATAGAAAAAAAGAAATAAATGTGGCAGGAAAATATATAAAAGATTTATCTATTAAAACAACTGGTCCACTTCAAGCCATTAAGTTTTTAAGTGGAGGGAATCAGCAAAAAGTAATATTAGCTAGATGGTTGGATGGCAACTTTGATATTGGGATTTTTGATGAACCAACAAAAGGAATAGATGTTAAGGCAAAAGAAGATATCTACATGTTACTTAATGACTTAGCTAAAAAAGGAAAGTCTATCATGGTACTTTCATCCTATTTGCCGGAATTATTAACCACTTGCGATAGGATTCTTGTGGTACATGATGGAAAAATTGTTGGAGAATTTAACCCAAGAGAAGCAAATGCTGAGGAAAGGATAATGACTACAATGCTGGGAGGTAGATCATAATGGAAACGATACTGGGAAAGAAGAGAAGTGATGCAAAAGAATTTTTAAGAAAATATGGAACCGTTGTAGGTGCTTTGGTAATTTTTATTGTATTTGCATTCACAGCTGATAATTTCGCTACAACCAACAACTTACTGATGCTGCTGAGACAAATGAGTATGTTAACCATAATATCTTTAGGATTTACATTTGTCATGGGGGCAGGTGGATTTGATATGTCTATCGGTAATACGGTAGGACTAATCAATATATTGTTTACAATGACCTTAATTAATATGAATAATTTTTGGATTGCATTACTTGCAGCTATTATGTGTGGCTTGATTATAGGATTAATAAATGGAACTTTGGCGGCATATATTGGTTTACCTGATTTTATTGCAACATTTGCAATAGGTTCGGTTGTATATGGCATTAAAATGATGATCACAAAGGGAAATCCGATATTTTTTCCAGAAAATATACCTGACATTGCAATTTTTATTGGGCAAGGATATCTTGGTCCGGTACCATTTCCTGTAATCCTTATGTTTATATTTGTAGCAATTGTCATTTTCACATTAAACAAAACAAGCCTGGGGAGGCGTGTATATTCAATAGGAGGAAATCCCGTAGCAAGTCTTTACTCAGGTATTAATGTCAAGCGATATAGACTTATTACCTTTATGATTTCAAGTGTTAGCGTTGCTATTGCTGCTGTAATACTTACATCAAGACTTGGATCGGCTCAACCACTTGCCGGTGAAGAATTTTTACTGGATGCTATTGCTGTTGTCTTTCTTAGTACTACAATGTTTGGAGAAGGAGAACCTACAGGTAGCGGTACTTTTGTAGGAGCGTTGATAATTAGTATGTTAAATAATGGCTTAACTATGTTAAATGTTGCCTATTACTTCCAATATATAACGAAAGGACTTGTAGTCATTTTTGCAGTCGTTATATCGGTTATTCTTGGTCGTAAAATGAAAATAAAGCTTTAATGAATTAGGTTTTAATAAACAAATATGTAGGAGTGGTTTAAATGATAAAAGTTTTGGGTATATGTGGAAGCCCTAGAACAGGAAATAGTCAATATTTGCTTGAAAATGCATTAGAATCTGCCAAAAGTGTAGGACAAGATATAGAAGTTGAATATGATTCAATCCGTGGTAAAAAAATAAGTGGATGTGTAGGGTGTCAAGCTTGTGAAAAAGACGGCAATTGTGTTATTAAAGATGATTATCAGGAATTATTATTAAAATGGATAGAAGCAGATGTGATTCTTTACTCTGTTCCGGTATATCATATGGGCATGCCTGCTCAGCTTAAAGCATTTTTAGACCGACTGGGTAATAGTCTTTTTGGACGTTATGCTAAGAACTTTGCACCTGAAGCAAGTACTATACCTAGAAGTTTAAAAGTGATAGGAGCCATTGCCCAAGGGGCTCATTTATTTTCCGGTCAGGAACATACCATTACCGATTTGATCAATCACGCCCTAATTATGGGATGTGTCCCGGTAACAGGAGATTTGTGGGAAGCTTATATTGGCGCCGGAGGGTGGACCTATAATGAAATCGGAAGAGATGCAATAGAACAACAAGTTGAACAAGGAAAAACCGATTCATTAGCAGCAATTAAAGCGAGTTGTACATTAGCTAAAAGAGCCGTTGAAATGGCAATGATACTAAAAAAAGGCGGATTAGCAGAACAAGAGTACTTAAAAAACGATCCTGCCTATACACCATTTATTAACAGAATTAATGAAAAGAGAAGTTAAAGAAGAAAAGGGAGGTGAAGACAAATAAAGAACGATGAGTTAAAACCAACTATTAAGGTATGAAAGTAGGGGGAGTTAAAGTGAAAAAAACAATGTATCTTTTAGTATGTATACTATTAATAACAAGTTTAATATTTGCAGGATGTTCGAATCCACAATCTGAAGAAACCAAAAATGGGACCAACGGTGAATCTGACGAAAAAGTATTTAAAGTAGGCATTAACAATTTTGGACAAGCTAATTTTTTTGCTAGAATCGGTAAAGCATCATTAGAAGATCAAATTATGAAAAATGGTGGAGAAGTATTGGCAACCGTTAATGCAGATGTTCCCGGAAGAATGGCGTGTATAGAAAATATGATTTCTCAAGGAGTTGACGCTATCATTATTCAAGAAGGGGATATTAATCAACTTGCGCCTGCACTTATGGATGCTGAGAAAAAAGGCATTATTATTGGGTCTATGGATGCAGGAGATGCAGATTTTGTAGATATTTTTGTAGAATCAGATAATAATCAGCTGGGCGCAATGGCTGCTGAAAAAATGGTTGAACTGATTGGGGAAAAAGGGAATGTTGTGGAAATATATAATGATGCGGGTTCAATGATAAGAGTTAGAAAAAATGCAATGCACGAAGTTCTTGAGAAATATCCGGATGTAAATGTTTTTGCAGGATTTGTATATGCATGGCCTGATTTCTTCCCAGATGGTAAGGCAAAGATGGAAGCAATTTTACAAGCAAATCCAAATCCTGAAGATATTGCAGCTGTGTATGCTACATTTGATGGCGTTGGATTAGCTGCAGCACAAGCCATTAGGGAAGCAGGCCGTCAAAACGAAATCGTTGTTGTGGGTATTGATGGAGATCCGGAAGCATACAAAGAAATGAAAAAAGAGGATAGTCCATTTAAAGCAACATTAGCTCAAGATCCGGATACTATGGCTAGAACCTGCGTTGATGAAGTGTTCGAGTTACTAAAAGGGAATGAAGTTTCTGAAAGACATATCTATATACCCGGAAAACTCATAACAAAGGAAAATATTCCAGATTCTTAATTAAGTATTATAGCATTGATAGACTTCCGGATATCCTTAGAAAGTTTAATTTAATAGTAGCCTCTGAGAACCTTTTGCTCATCTAATATCTTGCTGCTTAAAGCAGCCTCAGAGTCTACTTTTACAACGCAGCATAATGGTTTTAGTGCATATATTTCTGTGGAATAAAACTTGAGTTATGAAAATATAAGGAGGATTAAAATGTTACCTAAATTACCAATTGACATATTAACCATAGATTTAAGTAATGGGAGTATATCTGGTCACCAATTAAATGAAAAAAAACATATAAAAAAATATTTAGGGGGCAGAGGTATTGCAACGAGTATACTTTTAAGAGAATATAATCCTGATATGGATCCCTATGAAGATAATGCACCCATTATTTTTGCTCCAGGTATATTAACAGGAACTATTATTCCTTCTTCCGGAAGAACATCCGTTTTATTTAAAAGCCCGGCAACCAATAGATTTTTTAAAACCAATGTGGGTGGGCATTTTGGTGCTCAATTAAAATATGCCGGATATGACCTTCTTGTTGTAAAAGGACGTGCAGAGAAGCCTGTATATATATATATAAATAATGATGTGGTTGAAATTAGAGATGCTTCTAACCTTTGGGGAAAAGACGTTAGAGAAACCAACCGTCTTGTTAGAAAAGATATTGATGATCCTGATATTCAACTTGCTTGTATAGGACCGGCTGGAGAAAACAAAGTCGTATACGCTTCCATACAAGTATCCATTTATAATGCAGCTGGAAGAGGCGGCGGTGGTGCTGTTATGGGTAACAAAAACCTTAAAGCAATAGCAGTCAGAGGAACTAAGGCGCTTGAGGTGGAGCAAGAAGATAAATTCTTTAAAGCACTTTCAATCATCAATGAGAAAAAAGATAAAGCACCGGGTGTGAAACCGTTATCAGATTATGGTACCAGTATTGGAGTCGAGTCAACTAATGCTATTGGAGCCTTTCCGGTTAAGAATTTTCAAGATGGTTCTATCGAGAATATTGAAAAATTAACAGGAACCTATTTAGTTGAGAGTGGTTTCTTAAAAAGAAAGATATCCTGTTTTTCATGCCCAATAGCATGCCATAGATTTGTAACCGTTGATAGTGGACAACATAAAAGTACCTATACAGGCGGACCGGAATATGAGACTTTGTCTGCTTTAGGCGGAGGCTGTGGTTCAACGGATACAGCAGGAATAATAAAAGCCAATGAGCTTTGTAATATATTAGGATTAGATACAATTTCAACAGGTAACGCTATTCAATGGCTTATGGAATGTAAACAGAGAAATGTTGTAACTGATGCAGATGGACTTGATTTAAGCTGGGGCAATATGGATACGGTAATAGAATTGGTTAAGAAAATAGGATATAGAGAAGGTATAGGAGATTTGTTAGCCAAAGGATTAAAAACAGCTTCAGAAGAGTTAGGAAAAGATTCTTATAAATGGGCTATTGAAGCAAGAGGTCTTGAACAGTCAAGGGTTGAAACCAGATCAGCTTTTGGATATGCACTTGCATTTGCAATTAACTCCAGAGGACCTGACCACTTAAATACAGAATGTTTGGCAGAGTTTGGAGGAGACAGTGAAGCAAGACGAGTCATTACGGAGATTACCGGCAGCGAGAATTATGCTTACCCGCATACGACTGATAAAAGAGCTGAAATAGTAAGATGGCATGAAGATATTTATGGCGTATCGGACTGTATGGGTATTTGTGCGTTTGCTACAACCGCACAATTTTGGATAGATGAAAAAGATTTAGCTGAACTGTACTCAGCTGCAACCGGAATAGAAATTAATTCTCATGAGATCATGGAAGTAGGCAGAAGAATCATAACAATGGAAAGAATCTTTAATGCTATGGTGGGACACACACGTGAAGATGATGTCCTTCCTTATAGATTAATGAATGAAATACAAAAAGATGCATTACATGAAGAAGCCATTAATTCTGAAGAAAAGTTAAATCTTATGAAAAATGAATATTATACTTTGCATCATTGGGATTTGAAAAAAGGATGGCCAACAAAACAAGTCATAAAAGACTTAGGGCTTGAAGAATTTTTGGAGAAAATTGATCAATATATTGAATTAGCAGAGGGGGATCAAGATGAATATATATATGATTGATCCTAATAAATGTACAGGGTGTCATTTATGTGAAATGGCGTGTTCCTATAAACATCACAAAGTATTTTCAGGAGAATTATCAAATATTAAAATAGAAAGTAAAGAAGATATTGCATTTAATGTTCCTATTAAATGTATGCAATGTGAAAAAGCCTATTGTATTAAGTCTTGTGTAGCAGGAGCATTACTTAAAAATGAAGAAACCGGAGCGGTGGAAGTCGATAGAAATAAGTGTATAGGATGTAAAGCTTGTGTCATATCATGTCCATTTGGATGTATAGATATCATAACAAAAGATAAACAACAACAAATTACGCTATGCAACCTATGTGATGGAGATCCCGAATGTGTGAAAGTATGCGCTGAACATGCAATATCATACGTTAATGAATCAAAGGTAAACAATAAAAAAAGAGAAAATATTTTATACAGAATGATAGTAGAAAATAAATAATTAAAACAGATAAAATAAATCTATTAGGGGTGATGCGTAATTGGCTTTAGTAAGATTTGTTTCACCATTTACAAAAATCACAAATACTAAGGAAGTACATGTCAATGCAAACAATATCCGTGAACTGTGTAAAAAACTCATCAATATTTATGGTTTGGATATGAAAATATTACTGGACGAAAAAGATGAACTTTCTCAAAAAATAATCGTATTAGTCAATCGAAGAAATGCTCATACACTGCAAGGTGCGGACACCACCATAGAAAATGAGAGTGAGATTTTGATTATGCCATTTTTGTGCGGGGGTTAAAACATGAAAATAAAAAGAACTGTATGGTTAAATCATAACCATTGTACCGGATGTCATCTATGTCAATTGATTTGTTCATATACAAAAACAGGGAAATTTGATTTAGAAAAGGCTAGAATTTCAATTATTGAAAGAGATGAACCGGGTTTTATACCTATGATATGTAGAAATTGTGAAGAACCACCATGCGCAGATGCATGTCCGGCTGGAGCCATAACAAAAAAAGACAAGCATGTAATACTAAATGAAGAACAATGCATTGGATGTAATATGTGTGTTATGGTATGCCCTTTTAATGCCATAGGGCAAGGTAATCATAAAAATTACAATTGTGATCATTGCTGTGGCAAAGAAAAATGTGCAGAGATTTGTGAGCATGGAGCTATTACATTCAATGATTCTGCAAAAGAGTTAAAAAAGAAGAGGCAGCAGGCAATGGAAAGAGCATTAAAAGACTAAGGAGCAGATATATGAATATAGTTATCATTGGAAGCAGTGCGGCATCAAAAAGTGCTGTTGAAACATTACGATCAAAAAGCGCTCATTCTCTTAAAATAACTGTAATAACTCACGATAAAAAATACTATTATTCCAGGGTTCTTCTTCCCAATTTTATTTCCGAAGAACTGGCAGAAGAAGCATTATATTTTGTTGACAGTAAATTCCTGTCAGATAAAAGAATACGCATCATAAACGGCAAAGCCAAATCAATTGACCCATTGGACAAAACAGTTGAAGTACAGGGATATGGATATGTGAATTATGATAAGTTAATCATTACTACCGGAGCTTCGCCATCTAAGTTAGAGGTTAGTCATTCAGATATATCCGGCATGTATTATCTAAGAAATTTTGAGGATGCCTTAGCCATAAAGAAAAAAGCAGCGATCATAAATCATTGCGTTGTACTTGGCGGTGGGTTAGTCAGCCTTAAAGCAGCCTGGGCGTTAAAAAAAATAGGTAAAAATGTAACCGTAATAGTTTCATCCAATCAAGTATTGTCGCAAGTAGCAGATCAGTATTCTTCAAAAATAGCTAAAGAAGTTTTTGAAGAAAATGGTGTAAACATTGTGCTGGACGCTTTGGTAGAAGAATTTATTGATGATCATGGCAGCATTTCCTATGTAAAACTTAAAGATGGTAATATAATGCCATGTGAAATGGTGATTATTGGAAAAGGTGTTAAACCAAATATTGAAATAACTAAAAACACAGAAATAGAAGTATGTCAAGGCATTATTGTAAATAAAAGAATGAAAACCTCAGTCAAAGATATATATGCAGCGGGAGATGTAGTTGAATGTAATAGTTTACTACAGGATGATAAGTGCACCTATACATTGTGGCCTGATGCAGTTCATCAAGGAAGAATTGCAGCATGTAATATTCTTGGCATTGATCGAGAATATGTAGGCGGCATGAATATGAACTCTGTATCCTTCTATGGAACCCATTTTATTTCAATGGGCATTATAAGAGAAAGGGATACAAAAGACTATGACGTACATTATAAATATGACCCATTAAAGAGAATTTATAAAAAAATTATTTTAAAAGATGATAAATTGGTGGGTGCAATTCTTGTCGGAGATATAAGCTTTGCCGGGATGATATATTGGGATATTAAGTCAAAAAAATCAGTCAATAATCCGTCAATGTATTTATCTAAAAGTGGTCTTGAAGATATATATTTATCTCGAAATAGTCAAATAGTATAAGATTTGGAGTGGGAAAATGAGTAACCGAATACAAAAAAAGATAAATAATGAAGCGTATGTTATAGGTCCGTTTATGAAACTGCCTAACCAAGCAGTAGTAGAAATTATGGGGTTATCTGGTTTTGACTTTGTAATCATTGACTGTGAACATGGACCTCTTAACATATCTCAAGCGGAGGGTATGGTAAGAGCAGCGAAATTAACTGGGATTTCACCTGTTATTAGAGTTGGAGACAATGACCCAAATATGATATCCAGAGCACTGGATATAGGAGCCGATGCAGTACAAGTTCCACAGATATCTACAAAACAAGATGCGGAAAGAGTCGTGAAAGCAGCTAAGTTTTCTCCTATGGGAGAAAGAGGCGTGTGTAGATATGTAAGAGCTGCAAAATATACTGATTTAGATAAAAATACATACTTTTCCATAGCAAATAAAGAGACCATGATTATTATCCATATTGAAGGCAAAGAAGGCGTATCCAACATCGATGAAATACTTTCTGTTGAAGGGATAGATGTTATATTTATAGGGCCCTATGATTTATCACAATCATTAGGAATACCAGGACAAGTAAATGATCCAAAAGTGATAGAAATGATGGAAACAGTAATTGAAAAAGTAAAGCGTAGTGGAAAAGCTGTAGGGACTTTTGCAGATAGTGTGGCAATGAGTAAAAAATGGATTGAACTTGGCGTTCAATATATATCGTATTCCGTTGATGTAGGTATTATTTATGAGAAATGCAAAGATATCGTAATGAAGTTAAAGAATGAGGTGTTTTTACATGAAAAACTTCTTTAATGAAAGAGCCATTGAGCTCAATCAAGGTGCAATACGTTCTTTGTTTGATAGAGTAAAGTATTTTCCGGAAGCAATTAATTTAGGTATTGGAGAACCGGACTTCGATACACCTAAGGAGATTGTAGAAGAGGCATGTCAAGCTTTAAGAAATGGAAAGACCCACTATACACCTAATGCCGGTATTATTGAATTAAGGGAAGAAATTGCAAAATATTTAAGCAGCATTAATGTATCGGTAGATCATAATAAGGAAGTTATCGTTACAACCGGTGGTATGGGAGCACTTTCACTTGCCCTATTGGTACTGCTGTCGCCGGGAGATCAGGTCTTAATACAAAATCCACAATGGCTTAATTACATTTCTCAAGTTAAATTTTTCGGTGGCACACCGGTTCAGGTCCCTGTGTATGAAGACAATAATTTTAAAATAAAAGCTGAAGATATAGAAAAAAGAATTACCAATAAAACAAAGGTACTCATGCTAAATTCTCCTAACAACCCAACTGGTGCAGTTTTAGATTATGAAGACTTAAAAAGTATTGCAGAGGTTGTAAGAAAGCATGACATTATAGTTTTATCCGATGAAGTATATAGTACACTTTTATACGATGGAACAAAGCATTGTTCTATCGCTTCTATAGAGGGCATGAAGGAAAGGACCATCATTGTAAATAGTTTTTCAAAATCCTTTGCGATGACGGGATGGCGAGTTGGTTTTGCATCTGGACCTGAGGAAATCATTAATAAAATGGTCATATTACAAGAGAATTTAGTTGCTTGTATTAACTCTGCTTCACAATACGCAGCAGTTAAAGCACTTGGAGTCTTTGAAAATGCAAGAAAAATGGCTGAGGTCTACAGAAAAAGAAGAGATATCGTTGTTGATGGTTTAAATCGTATAAAAGGAATCAGCTGTTATAAACCAAAAGGAAGTTTTTATGCATTTCCAAACATAAAAGAACTGGGTAAAGATTCCCAAGCCTTATCTGATGAACTTATGGATAAGGCGGGTGTAATTGCTATACCGGGTTCTGCATTTGGATCTCAAGGTGAAGGATATTTAAGAATATCTTATGCAAATTCCGAGGAAAATTTAAAAAAAGCTGTAGAACGAATAAATGCTTATGTACATGACCTATGCTGATGTAGGTATAGGATATGTGGAGGAATAACAATGAATTTTAATGAAAAAATTCAATCAATGAAAGGTGATATTATAAAATCCACTCAAGAAATTATTAAAATAAAGAGTGTTAAGGGTGAGGCTAAACCGGGTATGCCTTTTGGTGAAGGGATAGAAAAATGTTTAGAACATGTACTCAACCTATCGGAAGAACTTGGATTTAAAACAAAAAACGTTAACCATTATGGGGGATATGCAGAATTTGGAAATGGCAATGAAACCCTAGGCGTATTAGTTCACCTTGATGTTGTTCCCGAAGGAGACGGATGGTCATATCCACCTTATTCAGGTGAAATCCATAACGGAAAGATTTTTGGCAGAGGCGCTACAGACGATAAAGGGCCTGCAATAGCAGTCTTATATGCTATGAAAGCCATTAAAGACTCAGGCATTAAGCTAAATAAAAAAATACGTATTATCTTTGGTATTGATGAAGAAAGTGGTTGGGAAAGTATAAAGTATTATCTAAAACATGAAGATGCTCCGGATATTGCTTTTACACCTGATGCTGATTTTCCGGTGATATATGGAGAAAAAGGCATTCTAATTTTCAATTTTCACAAAAGCTTTAAAAAAGATTTACAAAGTAATGGTATAAAAGTTTTACAAATAAAAGGAGGAAATAGGCCGAATATGGTGCCGGACTATTGTGAGGCACATATTATTTCTTCAGATTCTCTAAAAGAAAAAATAGATCAATATACAAATGACAAAAATGGAATAATGGAAGTATTACAAGAAGAAAATAAAACAATTATAAAATCCTATGGTGTTTCAGCCCATGGCAGTTTACCGGAAACAGGTTGTAATGCGGTTTCTCAACTCATGGTATTTTTAGATACTTTAGAATTAGCAGATGGCGATATATCAGAGTTTATTAGATTTTATTCTGGTAAAATCGGCATGAATTATCATGGAGAATCAATGGGCTGTGGATTTGAAGATAAGGAATCAGGAAAACTCATTTTTAATGTTGGTGTGATTGACTTAGATAAGGAAGGTTTTAAATTATCAATAAACATAAGATATCCTGTAACATATAATGATCAACAAGTATTTAATGGAATAAAAAGGGCATTGATAGGAACCGGAATCAATATAATTGAAGATATCCATATGGAACCTATTTTTATGGCAAAAGACCATAAGCTTATACAAGAACTTATGAGGGTATACAAAGAATTTACGAATGATGAGAGAGAACCTATAACAATTGGAGGAGGTACCTACGCAAGAGCAATAAAAAATGCAGTAGCCTTTGGTCCTAACTTTCCTGATGAACCTATATTAGCTCATCAAAAGAACGAATACATATCCATAAACAATTTAATTAAAATAACTAAAATGTATGCAGCTGCCATATATAATCTTGCAAAATAGTAGAGAAGTAAATAAATTTACCTGACGCTATCAAAAAATGAATACAGGCGTATAAATATTCGTTAATGTATTCATTTGGAGAAAATTTGATGGCATATGGGCTATAAAAGCCTAACCGCAAACAATCGCCGTCCTTGGCTTAAGTTTGCTAACAAACGTCCTGTTTGTTCACGACTTTTATAGCCCATCTGCCACCTAAATTTTCTGACCAAATGAACACAAAAAAACGAATAT
>JANQMT010000134.1:0-17987 GCA_028279945.1 Clostridia bacterium | reverse complement strand
GTTCATAACATTGCGTGCTTACAACCATTTGCATGCTTACCTAACCATATAACAGGTAAAGGTATGATTAAAGCATTAAGAAAACGATATAGCTTTGCTAATATTGTAGCCATTGATTATGACCCAGGTGCCAGTGAGGTCAATCAATTAAATAGAATTAAGCTTATGATGTCTACAGCTAATAAAAATTTAAAACAAAAAACAGAAGAATGTGTTTGAGAGGAGAATTATTCAAATGAAAGCTGTAATAACCGTGTTGGGAAAAGATAGAATAGGAATTATTGCAAATGTTACAACAATACTTGCTGAAAACAATGTCAATATCTTAGATATCAGCCAAACCATTTTACAAGATTTTTTTACAATGATTATGATCGTAGATATGGGAAAATGCAAAGTAGGCTATGAAGAGATTCAATCCATGTTAAAAAAGCAAAGTGAAAAAATGGGGATGTCCATTAGAATTCAACACGAAGATATTTTTAATTCCATGCACAATATATAGAAACGGGGGCATGTCAAATGATTAACTATAAAAATATTATGGAAACCATTTCTATGATAGACAAAGAAAAGTTAGATATTAGAACCATCACCATGGGCATTTCATTATTAGACTGTATAAGAGAAGATGGTGAAAACTGCAGGCAAAAAATTTATGATAAGATCACAAAAAAAGCTGAAAAGCTGGTACAAACCGGTGATGAGATTGAAAAAGAATACGGTATTCCCATTATCAATAAACGTATTTCTGTAACGCCAATATCATTAGTAGCCCAAGCTTCTAATGATACAAACTATGTGAAATATGCGGAAATCCTGGACAAAGCAGCCAAAGAAGTGGGTGTGAATTTTATTGGTGGATATTCCGCTTTGGTTCATAAAGGCTATAACAAAGGCGACGAAATACTTTTAAAATCTATACCGGAGGCATTAAGTGTTACTGAAAGGGTATGTTCTTCAGTCAACGTTGGTAATACAAAGTCTGGAATCAATATGGATGCGGTTAGAGAGATGGGTTATGTGATTACCGATACCGCCAAACTAACTGCTGACAAAGATAGTATTGGTTGTGCAAAACTAGTAGTATTTGCCAATGCAGTTGAAGATAATCCTTTTATGGCCGGCGCTTTTCATGGTGTAGGTGAATCCGATACGGTTATAAATGTTGGTGTTAGCGGACCGGGTGTTGTTAAAGTCGCACTGGAGACTTGCAAAAACAAGCCTTTTGACGTGGTAGCCGATACCATAAAGAAAACTTCTTTTAAAATTACCAGAATGGGACAACTTGTTGCAAATGAGGCATCAAAAAGGTTAGATGTACCATTCGGGATTGTAGACTTATCTCTAGCGCCTACGCCGGAGATCGGTGACAGTATTGCCAGGATTCTTGAAGAAATGGGCCTGGAAACATGTGGTGCTCCGGGTACTACTGCGGCACTGGCACTACTAAATGATGCAGTAAAGAAAGGCGGCGTTATGGCGTCATCCCATGTAGGCGGGTTAAGCGGAGCATTTATTCCTGTCAGCGAAGATGAAGGGATGATTGCAGCTGTTAAATCCGGTGCTCTATCTTTAGAAAAGCTGGAGGCAATGACGTGTGTTTGCTCAGTAGGACTGGATATGATTGCCATACCCGGTGATACGCCATCTGAAACCATTGCAGCCATTATTGCCGATGAAGCTGCTATTGGCGTGATTAATAACAAAACTACAGCTGTTAGAATAATACCTGTAATGGGAAAAGACGTTGGAGATGAAGTTGAATTCGGCGGCCTTTTAGGCAGTGCGCCTGTTATGAAAGTCAGTAATTTTTCAAGCCGGCTCTTTATTGAAAGAGGCGGCAGGATTCCGGCACCGATTCATAGTATGAAGAACTAAAGATTTTTAATCTTATTTAAAATTCAAAGCAGCTTCCATTATACCTCCATCCAAATATCCGACTTATTTACGATTATATCATACTTATTTATCTTAAAATAAAAAAGGATTTTAATAATAGAATAATAGCTTTTCCTTTAGAATAATTAACCTTTTTTCATTGAAATAACTATAGAATAAAACTATAATTGTATTATGATTAAATAATTAGGAGTGTTATTATGGGCAGACATGGAACTATTGCTAACAGAAAAGACAAGCAAGATGCGAAAAGAGCACAAGTCTTTACCAAATATGCAAGATTGATTACAGTTGCAGCAAAAGAGGGAGGAGACCCAGTATATAATGTTGCATTAGAAAACGCAATTAGTAAAGCTAAGGCTATTAATATGCCAAATGATAATATACAACGAGCAATTAAAAAAGGAACAGGGGAGTTAGAGGGAGAATCTTATGAATCTCATAATTATGAAGGTTACGGACCGGGTGGTGTAGCCATCATAGTTGAAGCTCTAACGGATAATAAAAATCGAACAAGCAGTCATGTAAAACATTATTTTGATAAATTTGGTGGTAATCTTGGAGTGCCGGGATGCGTAAGCTATATGTTTGAGCGCAAAGGCTATCTATTAATTGAGAGAACTGATGAAATCAGTGAAGATGAATTAATGGAAGTGGCTTTAGAAGCTGAAATGGAAGATATGGCAACGCATGACGACAGTTTCGAAATTTTTACTTCAACGGATAATTTTGATGATGTCAAAAGTGCGTTATCAGAAGCCGGCTATGCATTTGTAGAAGCTGATATAGAACTCATCGCATCCATAGATGCGGCACCATTAAGTGGCGGCGACAAAAAACAATTGATCAGGCTGATCAATATATTAGAAGATGACGATGATGTACAGAAGGTCTATCATAATTGTGTTGAGGATTTAGAATAATAATAGGGTATTAATATATTCAAACTTTTAATACAAACATAGAATATAGCAATCTTAACCTCTTACGTATGTTTATTTATAATATAAACGTATGCAGGGGGTTTTTATTTATTAAAATGAGTCAAAAGGAAAAATATAGCAGAAGGGTTGTAATGATAATAATATGTATGTTAACATGGAGTAGAAGTTGTAAAAATTATGTTGTGTATAAATATTAAGAGAAATAAGGGGGTATATTTATGCTGAAAAAAACTAAAAGTATTCTTGTACCTATAGTGATAATTGCTGTTATTATAAGTATGACAATTATTTCTGTAGGAGGAAAGTCGGGCTATAAGAAAAGAGTGGATGCATGGAGCGGCACAGTGAAAGTGACCTATAACAACGAGGATAAGACCCGTCAAGTGAGTCCTATTGTAATCAATGGAAGGACATATCTTCCTTTAAAAAGTGTGTCAACGCTTTTTGGTAAAAGTGTAACATGGAATAATTCATCCAAAACCGTTGCTATAGCAGATACAGAAGATTCTGCAACAATATCTCAGCTTCAGAATAAAATTATTGTGCTTGAGGCTGAGCTTGCAAAATACGAAGGTGGCAGTACTGAAGAATTAGAGGAATTAGCAGAAGACCTTGATTATGAATACCATGAATATAAAGATGCGGATTTTGAAATATCTTTAAAGGGAAATGAAGACGATATTAATGTCATAATAGAGACTGAAAAATCAGATTGGAATGATATATCTTCCAGAAACCAGAAATCTTATATTCAGAATATTGTTGACGATATTTTGGACGAGTTTGAGGATGCAAATATTGAAGGATCTGTTAGGGATGACTCTAAAGTTCTTGACCAATTTAGTGTAACCACAGGCGGTAAATTGAAATTGGTAAGCAATATAGATAATCTTGAAGATACGCTTAATGAAAGCCTGGAGGATGACGAGTTTGGACGGTTAGACGATATTGATAACGATGACTTGAAAATAGAGTTAGAAGAAGATAAAGATGAGCTTACTTTCTACGTTTACATAAAATTGGAAGATGATAATTATGAGGATGAGTGGAAGGCACTTGAAAATGATGATATTCAAAGTTTCTTGGAAGATATCTACGATAAAATTGATGATGTAATTAATGATGACTCTGACGATGATGATGATGCTGAAGTTATAGATATTGAAGGATATTTTTGTGATGATGATGAGGATGAAAAACTATACAAAATTTATGAATCCAGCGGTGAAATAAAATACAAAAAATATACTGAAAATACTGTATTGGAATTATAAAAGCAACTGAATTAGCTATATTGTAATACAACCTCATTTAATTTTATTAAAACCAATGCTTTCCAATACAGAATAAAATTTTATAAATGATTTTAACAATATTTCAAAGCTTATATAAACCTCTAAATTGATGTTTGAATAAAAATATCAATTTAGAGGTTTAATCTTATCTATGCTTCTTTTTATAGTCCATAAAAGAAGTCACTGCAGTAACCAAAAGGAGTAGGACTATGGCAATAACGATTAAGCTTCTGTTGTTATTTAATGGGCAAACTCCCTCCGGTACAGCAGATCGGTCTATATAAGTCTTCAATAAAACGCCAAATGCAAATAAAATACTTCCTGTATATAATAAGTTGCTAAGGGTAAAAAACTTTTTGATTTTCATTTTAAATCTCTCTTTTCTTTAAAATCCTATGTTATTAATAGTATAACACATGGGTTCTTCCAATCTGTAATATAAAAGTCAATTATAAGCCATACACATCTGAAAATTCTATATTCAATCTATCAATTAGATTTTCTCCGTTATTATAATTATTTTTTACCATGCTTTTTTCTTCCATTTTACTAACAGGCAATTGGATTTTAAACTTTGTATAAACATTACTGGTGCTTTCTACAGAAATTTTTCCACCAAGCAATTCAACCAGCAGTTTGACAATGGTTAGCCCAATACCACTACCTTCGTTATTTCTGGTGAATGATTTATCTACCTGTCTAAAACGTTCAAAAATTATCTTTTGATTATCTTCCGAAATGCCGATTCCAGAGTCTACTACTTCAATGAAAATAACATTTTGTTTCTCAGATAAATTGACTGAAATCATGTCGCCTTCATCCGTAAATTTGATAGCATTTGATAATAGATTTAAAATGATTCTTTCTAGTGTAAAAGGGTCGCATGTTATGATTTTACTTTCAAATTTTGAATTGAATTTAAGTATCCTGTTTTTATTTTCCACATAGTCTTTTACAGAGTAAGTAATCTCTCTAATAAGCTTAACGATATCATAATTTTGAAAATGCAAATCATAAGAATTAGAATTAATTTTAGTGATATCAATGATATTGTTGACTAACTTTAACAGCCTATAATTATTTTGTTTGATGATATTGGCAAATCCATCAAGCTTTTTATTAATCTGAATATCAGGAATATCATTTCTATATAAATTGATCATTTGCAGTGCTGAAAAACATAGATTTAAAGGTGTCTTTAATTCATGGGACAGATTTGCAAAAAACTCAAGTTTTAATTTGCTGTATTCCAGGGCTTCTTTTAATTCTTTTTGCTCTGTCATATCTAAACCACAGACCAGTAAGCCTTCGATATTACCATTTTCGTGTCTTATAATTTTCTTATGGCAAGATATGACTCTTATTTCTCCGGTTTTAGTTATTATGCTTCGATCAACGTACTCTAATATTTTACCACTCTGAAATTTTTTAAAATCTTCTTTTGATTTTTCTCTTTCTTTTTTTGTTGATAAAAAATCATACCACATTTTACCTTTTATTTCTTCTTCGTTATAGCCGCTGATTTCACAAGCTTTTCTGTTAACCAGCGTTATTTTTCCTTCTATGTCTATTAATATAAATAAAACCTCTGCTATATCAAGATATCTTTGAAGTTTATCTCTTTCTTGTTTCAATTGGAGCGTACGTTCTTTTACTTTAATATCTAGAATTTTGTTGGAGTAATCCAAATCCTTGTACAATTTTGCATTTTCTAAAGAAATAACCATTTGTGAAGAAAGAATCTCTAAAACTTTTAATTTGTCATTGGTAAAAGCACCTGCAATAAGATTATTTTCCAGATAAATAATACCATTAAGTTCTTTTTTATTGAGTAATGGAAAACATAAAACTGATTTAGGTTTTCTTTCAAAGATATATTCATCAGAAATGAATTTGTTTGAATGTGTACAGTCCTCCAAAATAACGCTTTTACCGGTTCTAATCACATCATTAACAATACTCTTTGGAATGTTATCATAACTTTCCAAGGATTCATTTTCTACAATACTGATCTTTCTTTCTTCAACTTCTTTCTGACCTTTAATAACAAATTTATCGGCTTCCTTCATCATGAAAATAACTTTTTGAGCACCTACATTTTCGATAATGATTTCAATTGACTTTTTTATCAGTTCATCTAAAATAATTTCCTGTGAAATAATTTGACTTGCTTTCATTATGGAATGCATATCAACCAATTCTAAAGTTGTAATAGTAGATTCGGTTTGGTTAGTATTTTTATCGAATTCTTCTTGCAGAAAATCAGTAACTTCATATTCTCTAAAATTTTTCATTCTCCAATCCTCCCCATTATTCCGTATAAAGCATATAATTACTATATAATTTTACACAAATCTTTTGTCAAAACAACTCGTATTGTCGGATAATTCAAAAAAATAAAAAATTATATTCTTAGGATAATTTTATTGAACTGGAAAAGAATGAGATGATATGTGGTAATAAATAGAGTTTTGTGACGGTTACAACAGTAGGTTACGGTGATATTTCTCCATCTACAGGAATAGGTAGATGGATTGCAGCAATATTGATGTTGGTAGGCATCGGATTTATTGGGATGTTAACAGGAACGATTACGACATTTTTTTTAAGAGATAAAAAGAAAGCAAAGATCAATCCCTCTCAAATAATTGATTTGAGTGACTGCTCAAAAGAAGCTTATAAAGCCATATTAGATTATGCAGAATATATAAAAAGTAAGACGAATTAGAAAATGAATTATTTACTATCCATAATTTCTTCTGTTATAACCATAATATTATTTACAATTGGAAAAATATCAGTAAAGTAAAATAATGAGAGATAATTAATTTAACAGTTGATTTTTGGATGAATAATGTTGTATAATGACAAAGTCGCTTTAGTTCCATACGATTTATTTATGACATAAAGCTAATGGGTAATAACCCCAAATCGTTAAAAAATACCTGTTTTTCTTGTATTTTCAGATTGAAATGAATTCATATTAGGAGTATTATGGTGTATAATAAATATATGATTATCCTGGGGTGTTTGTTATAGGTTTTTAATTCAACCTACAATTTGCATCCGGAAGCTCGGGTTTTTCTGTTGATGGCAAGCCTTCTTGGAAAGGAAGTCAGAAATAGAGAATAGGGCATCCACCTATTTGTGTAGGGGTGTGAATTGTAAACCAGACGGCATTCTGGGTGATTGAATATTTAGTGAGTAAAAAAGTCTTCATGGAGAAGACTTTTTTAAGTTCTATAGTTTTATAAAATTAGGTTCCATATTTCTAAAAGTTGAGATGTACTTAAACCCTAAATGTTTCAATAAATCATAAATATAGTCAATTTGATGTCCAATATAATCAGGGCTGTGAGCATCAGAGCCCACTGTGATGATTTCTCCATTCAATTCTTTATAGAGTTTAAGCATTTCCATGGTAGGGGATAACACGTCCATATTGTATCTAAAGCTGGATGTATTGATCTCAATACCTTTACCATTCTGGATAACCCTTTTAAAAATAGCTTCAACAATATCAAAGTAATCCATGAACTCAATAGGCTTGTCAATATATTTTTTGTATCGATCAATAGTGTTAATATGACCGACTACATTATATGATTGGAAAGCTTCCAAACACTGATATGTATAAGTGTAAAAATCAATATAAGCATTTAAGGGCGTTTTATTTTCAAAGTAATCTCCGAAATGTAATTCCTTCTTTTCAGCTGCATGAAAGGAACAGATTACAAAGTCATAAGGATGAGCATCTACGGCTTCTTTACTTTGATCAATAACATGATGCTGCAGGCCTACTTCCAGCCCTTTTACAACATCAATACGATCTTTATATTTTTCACGGCAGTCATTTAAGGTTCTATGATAGGCTTCAAAATCTAGGCTAAAATCAATTTGCTTACTAGGGTAATCATAATCGATATGATCGGTGATAGCAATTTCTTTAACCCCTTTTTCTATGGCAGACTCAATGATATCATTGATGGGAGCTTCACAATCAGCTGAAAATGAAGTATGTACATGATAATCATACATGCAATATACCTCCTTATGTTTAGTTCGTATATATTGTCTTTAATCAATCAGACTCTTTATCATATCTTATTTATTATTTGTTTTCAAGTGTTGGAAATTTTAAATACTTATAGACGATAAAAAACTTGACAATTAATGGATAGAATGCTACACTAATTTAGTGTGATAAAGTGATGAAGTTATAAATTTGAGAAGTAATAATTTTATTTATATTGTATCTTAGTGAAAGGTTGTTTAAGATGGTTAATAAGCGTAAATTTATCCCTGAAGGGGTAGAAGATGTTAATGCAGTTGAATATGAAAAAAAGGAATGGATGCAGACAAAGGCTAAAGAAATATTTAGAAGCTTTGGATATCATCAAATCCTTACACCTACATTTGAGTATTACGATTTGTTTTCTGAAATTGAATCTGCTATCAATTTAGATGAAATGTATAAATTAATCGATCGAAACGGAAAAATTTTAGTATTAAGACCGGACGCAACCATACCTGTAGCTCGTATGGCAGCTACAAAATATGGCTCAATAGATGGATATTTAAAATTCATGTATTTTACATCTGTATATAGAAGCTCGGATTTTAGAGCAGGGGGAAAAAGGGAATTTACTCAGGCCGGAATAGAGTATTTAGGGAATAAAGAGCCGGAAGCGGATGCAGAGGTTATAGCAACTGCAATAAAGAGCTTGCAAAACCTTAATTTTAGCAATATACATATTGATATTGGGCAAGCAGATTATTTTAAAGGCTTGATGAGTGAGTTGGATGTTTCCCAACAAGATAAAAATAAAATTAGAATATTGATTGAAAACAAGAATTTAGCAGATTTGGATAACACCTTAGAGGAATTAACTATAAGTGAAGCATCTAAAACATTATTGACCAATATGCCATTTTTATATGGAGAAATTGATGAAGTTATTAACAAAGCTAGATCTCTGGCCATCAATGATACGATGAAAAAGGCTGTTGACAACTTATGTGAAATATATGAAATCATAAAAGATTATGGTTATCAAGATTATGTATTTGCTGACTTAGGGTTAATCAATCATTTAGAATATTACTCGGGCATGATTTTCAAAGGTTATGTTGATAATTTTGGTTTTCCGGTTTTAAGTGGCGGTCGATACGATGATCTCCTTAGAAAATTTGGTAAAGAGATTGCTGCTACCGGATTTGGTATGAATATTGATCAAATATTACAAGCTGCCGGTCAATGTAATCTTCTAAGATCCTATAAAACTGAAAAAGACTATTTAATACTGTACGACCCGGACCAAAGAAGATGGGCCATTAATAAAAGTAATGCACTGCGAGATGAAGGTTTCATTGTAGAATTACAAAAAACACAAATGACTTTAGATGAGATGAAACAAAAATATAAGGATGCTGAATATCGTCAAGTTCTTGCAGCTGTATCAGGAAGCATTGAAACCATTAAGGAATAAAGAAAAGAGGGACATAATTATGTTAAATATTGCATTAGGGAAGGGCCGTCTAGCTGACATAACAATGGATAAATTAAAAGATATAGGCATCACTTTTCCGGACTATCATTCTAAAAGCAGAAAGTTAATCTTTACCAGTGAAAATAATGATGTCAGATTGGTATTTGTAAAAGCCAGTGATGTTGGCATATATGTAGAAAAAGGTGCTTGTGATATTGGGGTTTGCGGCAAAGATACATTAATGGAAAGTACACCGGATGTTTATGAAATGATGGATTTGAAATTTGGAAAATGCAGGTTTGCTGTGGCAGCTCCAACAACTTTTGTTAAAGAGCCGGATAAAAAAATAAGAGTTGCAACCAAATATACGAATGTTGCCAAAGCCTATTACGAAGAAAAAGGAGAACCCATAGAAATTATAAAGATTAATGGTTCTGTGGAATTAGCACCTTTAATGGGTTTGGCAGATGTTATCGTCGATATTGTTGAGACAGGGACCACTTTAAAAGAAAATGGACTGGTTGTAACAGAAAAAATAGCAGATGTCAGTGCGAGACTTATTGTGAATAAGGCCGGCTTAAAGACTAAGAAGGATGAAATACAGAAAGTGATTAAAGCTCTGGAGATTCAGATATAGGAGGAAATGATGAAAACAGTAAAGATTGGGAAAGGCAACGAAGGATTTATCTTAAGTCAATTGAATAATAGAAAAGAAGAAGACTTAACGGTCATAGATAATAGAGTCAAAGTGATTATAGAAGAAGTGAGAGGCAAGGGAGATGAAGCACTTTTTCAATTAACAGAACGCTTTGATAAAGCGAAAATTAGCCATCTAAAAGTTTCCGGTGAAGAAATAGAGGCTGCTTTTAGTCAAGTTGAACCGAGTTTTATTGAGATCATCAACAAAGCTTCTGAGAATATTCGGTCATTTCATGAAAAACAGTATGAAGAAAGCTGGCATTACAATAAAGATGACAATGTTATGCTTGGGCAGCTCATCAATCCTTTAGAAAGTGTGGGCGTATATGTGCCTGGTGGTAAAGCAGTATATCCTTCTACCGTTTTAATGAATATTATTCCGGCGAAGATTGCAAAGGTTAATAGAATTGTCATGACCACACCTCCGGCTCAAGATGGAAGCATCAATCCATATATACTGGTAGCAGCGAAGATTGCCGGAGCTGATGAAATATATAAGATTGGCGGTGCTCAAGCAGCCGCGGCGTTGGCCTATGGTACAGAAAGCATAAAACCGGTTAATAAAATAGTGGGGCCGGGAAATATTTATGTTGCTCGTGCTAAAAAATTCTTATATGGTATGGTAGATATTGATATGATTGCCGGCCCAAGTGAGGTGTGCATCGTAGCAGATGAGCAGGCTGATGCAGCCTATGCAGCTGCAGATTTGCTATCCCAGGCAGAGCATGATGAAATGGCTGCTTCAATTTTAATAACTCCCTCTGAAGCATTTGCAGATGCTGTAAAAATTGAAGTACAGAAACAGCTTGCAGAGCTTTCAAGAGTGGATATTGCTACAGAATCTATTAAAAATAACGGACTGATATGCTTGGTGGATGATATAGAATCTGCGTTTTCAGTGTCGAACTATATTGCACCTGAGCATTTGGAAATAATGTTAGATGAGGCAATGGAATATATTCCATTTATAAAAAATGCAGGGGCAGTATTTCTCGGGAAATATTCTCCGGAACCTCTGGGAGATTACTTTGCAGGTCCTAACCATACTTTGCCTACCGGTGGAACTGCAGCATTTGCATCACCGCTGGGGGTTTATGACTTTGTAAAACGTTCTAGTTTAATATATTATTCTAAAGAAGCGTTAGAGAAAGAAAAAGATTATATCATTGATTTTGCAGAAAAAGAAGGACTTACAGCCCATGGCAACTCTATAAGGGTACGCTTCAATCAATAAAGGAGTAAAGGGAGAGTGAAAAAATGCGAATGTCAAAAATAGAAAGAAAAACATATGAGACAGATATTACGTTGGAATTGAACTTGGATGGAACAGGCCAATCGGAGATTGATACAGGTGTAGGTTTTTTTGACCATATGCTGACTCTTTTTTCTAAACACGGTATGATGGACTTGAAATTAAAATGCAATGGAGACATTCATGTAGATTGTCACCATACAATAGAAGATATTGGGATTGTAATGGGAAAAGCATTTGCTGAATGTATTAAGGATAAAAATGGTATTTTGAGATATGCTTCGGAGTTTACGCCAATGGATGAAACTTTGGTTCAAACTGCTTTAGATATTAGCGGCAGGCCTTATTTGGTTTTCAATGCAGACTTTCCTCAAGAGCGAGTGGGGCAATTTGATACGGAAATGACCGAAGAATTTTTTAGAGCATTCGCTTACTATGCACAAGTGACCTTACACATTAATTTGATGTATGGTAAAAATACGCATCACATGATTGAAGCTATTTTTAAAAGTGTAGGACGAATATTCAATCAAGCAACTAAAATAGAAGGCAATGAAATCATGAGTACAAAAGGTGTTATTGATTAAAAGAAAGGATGTTTCAGATGATAGCAATTATTAACTACGATGCAGGTAATTTAAAAAGCGTTAGTAAAGCCTTGGAAAGATTAGGCTTTGATGCGGTCATTACATCGTCAGAAAAAGAAATATCAAATAGTAAAGCTATGATTTTACCGGGTGTTGGGGCATTTGGAGACTGTATGAACAGTCTTAAAGATAAAGGTTTAGATCAGTGCATCATCAAAAATGTGCAAGAAGGAAAATATCTTCTAGGTATATGTCTCGGCATGCAAATGCTCTTTGAAAAGAGTTATGAAGATGGTGTATGGAATGGATTAGGGCTGTTAGAAGGAGATGTGGTTCGCTTTAATGCGGATTTGGATTTAAAAATTCCTCATATGGGTTGGAATAATTTGATTGCTAATGGTACGGATACAATTGGTAAGAATATTAAGGCCGGTGAGTTTGTATATTTCGTTCATTCATACTATGCTCAGCCCCAAAATGATGAAGATGTGGTATTTTATACGGAATATGATGTAAAGGTGCCGGCAGTGGTTCGAAAAAATAATGTAATAGGAATGCAGTTTCACCCGGAAAAAAGCGGTCAAACCGGTATGCAGTTATTGAAAAATTTTGGGGAGTTGATTAAATGATAGTATTTCCAGCAATAGATATAAAAGATGGCAAATGTGTGCGATTAAAGCAAGGTGATTTTAACCAAGTCGACACCTTTGGTACTGATCCATCGGAAATGGCAGTAAGATGGGAAGCAGAAGGTGGAAAGTACCTGCATATTGTGGATTTGGACGGTGCATTAAAAGGGAATACTGCCAACAAGGAAGCGGTAAAACGTATTTTAGAACGGGTCCATGTACCCGTTCAATTTGGTGGTGGTATGAGAAATGAAGCAGCCATAAAGAGCATGCTGGATATGGGTATTTCCCGGGTCATATTAGGGACCAGTGCTTTGAAAGATAAATCATTTACGAAAGATATGATCGCTGAGTATAAAGAGAAAATTGCGGTATCCATTGATGCCAAAAACGGATTAGTAGCCGTTGATGGGTGGACAAACGTAAGCGAAACAAAAGCAGTAGACTTAGCACAAGAGTTAGTGGCATGGGGACTTAAAACTATTATTTATACGGATATTTCTAAAGATGGTATGATGGCCGGACCTAATTTTGAAGAGCTTGATAATATGAATACTTATGTGGATGCTGATATTATTGCATCTGGAGGCGTATCTACAGCCAGCGATGTTAAAAAACTTTCTGAAATGAAATTGTATGGTGCAATTATTGGAAAAGCGCTTTATACCGGTGCTATTCAATTAACAGACCTAAAAAATCAAATGGAGGAGTAAATAATGTTAACGAAAAGAATTATTCCTTGTTTAGATGTTGATAAGGGACGGGTTGTAAAAGGTAAAAAATTTGAGAATATACAAGATGTATCTGATCCTGTAGAGCTTGCAAAAATGTACAGCGAAGCAGGAGCCGATGAGCTGGTATTTTATGATATTACAGCCTCTAATGAAGAGCGGGATATATTTATCCATATTGTAGAAAAAACAGCGTATGAGGTATACATTCCTTTTACAGTAGGGGGCGGTATCCGTACTGTAGATGATTTTAATAAAGTGCTGCGAGCCGGTGCTGATAAAGTATCCGTTAACTCAGCAGCCGTTAAAAACCCGAACATCATTACGGAGGCAGCATTGAAATTTGGCAGTCAATGTGTGGTGCTGTCCATCGATGCGAAGAAATCCGGAGACAGTTGGAATGTTTTTATTAACGGTGGAAGAGTCGATACAGGCATAAATGCCATCGAATGGGCATTGAAGGGTGAAGAACTGGGTGCCGGTGAATTGGTATTAAACAGTATAGATGCAGACGGCGTCAAAGACGGTTATGACATCAAACTCAATGGGATAATATCCGAAAAGGTGAAAATACCGGTGATTGCATCAGGTGGTGCAGGTAAAAAAGAACATTTTATAGATATCTTCAAAGATGGTAAGGCAGATGCTGCACTGGCTGCTTCTGTATTTCATTTTGGTGAAATCGATATAAAAGAATTAAAGCAATATTTAATGAAGCAAGACATTTATATGAGAATATAGGATAGAACCCATGAATAACCTGGGTTAAATGGAGGATATAGACGTGATTAATTTAAAATATGATGATAATGGACTCATTCCTGCAATTATTCAGGATTATCAAACGAAGGAAGTCCTAATGATGGCATATATGAACAAAGCATCTCTGGAAAAAACCATAGAGACCAATAAGACATGGTTTTATAGCAGAAGCAGGCAAAAGCTATGGAATAAAGGGGAAACCTCAGGACATTTTCAAGATGTAAAGCGTATTTCTTATGATTGTGATGAAGATACTTTGTTAATAGAAGTGATACAAACAGGGAGCGCCTGCCATACGGGCAGTAAAAGCTGTTTTTACAGAAACCTTTTAGACACTGATCAAGTTTTGAATGAGGCTATTGTATATGAGATAGCGAATATTATCCGTGAGAGAAAAGAAAGTCCAAAAGAAGGGTCATATACGAATTATTTATTTGAAAAAGGCATCGATAAAATATTAAAAAAAGTTGGAGAAGAAGCCAGCGAAGTGATTATAGCAGCTAAAAATCCCGATAAAGAAGAATTGGTTTACGAAATAAGTGATATGGTCTATCATGTCTTAGTGTTAATGGCCGAAAAAAGTATTGAAATTGAAGATATAAAGACTGAACTGACTAAGCGATTTAAATAACTTATTTTGTAGCTTGTACCTTTAATGACATTATTTTTGCTATTGGTGAATAATGCATTGTAAAAAAAAGTAAAATATTGTAGTGTATATGTTCAATAGTAAAATAATAAGTTCAAAATCCTAAGCTTTGAACTTATTAACTATGTCTTAACTATTATATTTTGAAAAGAAGGAGACTTTTTTCACATGAAAATTACTCAAGCCAACTCTTGTTATCAACAGAACACTAGTAAGCAAAAAAATGTTAAAACAGTGTCTAATAAAGTATCTTTTGAAAAAACAGTAAAAACGACATCAAAAAGTAATAAGGTTTCTAACTCAAATGAGGTTTGGAAAAAAATAGGACAAAAATATGACCTAACCAATTGTACATATGGGCAATATCGAGATGCTATAGAAGAATTAAGGGAAGCACAAGTCATTTCTGGGGAAGAATATCTTGCAACTGGTATAGATGTTCGATCTCTTTCAGACCGATTAGACAACGACGTATATCCAGTGATGTTTAGTAGAAATGATTGTAAGGGTAATGTAAACTGGATTAGAGAATTTGAAGTGAGGCTTGCTAAAGGAATCGGAAAAGGCGATTATGAAGTGAATGCTACAGAAATCACCTTGAATATTCTTAAACGATTGAGTGCTAGCCGTAACAATCAAAAATAGTTGATACGTGATTAATTTATAGCGGATTAAAAAGGTAAAAAAGCAGATATTTAACCAGACGTTTAAAGTGTCTGGTTTTTTTGTGTTTATAATCAAAAAATAATAGCATTAAATTGAATTTAGTTGAATTATTTTTCATGGTGATGTAAAATATCAATATCCCCCCTGGGGGGTTATTGATATATGATAGGGGTTAAAAAATGAAAGAAGACAATCGTATTAAAGCTATCATGGTTTTAGCTGTTCCTGCAATGATCGAAAATATATTACAGGTATTTATTGGAGTAGTCGATACATTTTTTATTGGGAAAATTGGTACAGAAGCTATTGCAGGTGTAGGGGCTACCAATCTCATTATGAATATTTATATTGCTTTTTTTCTAGCGTTAGGGGTAGGAACAACTGCTATAGTATCAAGAAATATAGGGGCTAATGATTTTGAAAAATCCAACCATACAGTTAAGCAATCTCTGATTATGGCAGTATCGATAGGTTTAGGCTTTGGGATAATAAATCTTATATTTTCTAAAAACATACTTTTGCTCCTAGGAGCTGAAGAACGTGTTGTTCAGTACGCTTTGCCATATTTTTTATCAGTAGCTGTTCCATCTGTATTTTTATGTGTTATGATGGTTTTGTCCAGCGCTTTAAGAGGGGCAGGGGATACGAAAACGCCAATGAAAATTGCCATTATATCCAATATAATCAATGCAATACTTGACTATATACTCATTTTTGGATTGTTTAACTTTACCGGGCTGGGTATTTTAGGGGCAGGATTAGCAACTACTCTTTCCAGAGTAGTAGGTGCTATTTTACTCCTAAGGAAAATGAATGGTAAATATACTAAGATTCATATTTCTTTATTTAGTAAATGGAAAGTAGACAAAAATATATTAAAATCAATTGTAAGAATTAGTTTACCTGCTGCTGCAGAAAGATTAATTATGAGATCGGGACAGCTTATATATGGGGGCATGATTATAAAAATTGGCACTGAGGCATATGCGGCTCATAATATAGCCGGGACAATAGAAACATTTTCTTATCTGCCTGGGATGGGCTTTGGCATAGCTGCTGCAACTTTAGTGGGTCAAAGCCTCGGGGCGAATAAGAGTGACGAGGCCCAAAGATACGGGTGGATGTCTTATTATATAGCTACAGGATTTATGATTGTTGTAGGTGCCGTATTTTATGTATTCGCACCTTTTCTTGCCAGGTTATTTACACAAGATCCCACGGTCATTGATTTAGTGGTTAAGGTACTTAGAATAATAGCGTTGTTTCAGCCTTTTTTGTGTGTTACGCTTGTTTTAACTGCTGCACTGCAAGGGGCAGGCGATACAAAATTTCCTATGTATTCAACCTTTATTGGAATATGGGGAATACGAATTTTAGGTGTTTATATACTGGGTATGAAGTTAGGGTTAGGGTTAACAGGGGTTTGGCTCGCTTATGCGGCAGATATAACCATTAGAGGCGTTATTCTGATATTGCGCTTTATAAGAGGTAATTGGAAGAAGGTTAATGTAGGATAATTCTATTGTGAAAGGAGTTTATTGTATATGGAAAACCATAATCACCCACAGCAAAAAAAAATTATTAATAGAATGGCAAAAATTGTTGGTCATGCAGGTGCCATTAAAAGAATGTGTGAAGAAGGAAAAGAATGCAGTGAGATATTGATACAAATTGCTGCTGTAAGGGCAGCCCTTAATAATGTAGGAAAGTTAATTTTAGAAGACCATATCAATCATTGTGTCATAGAAGCTGTAGAAAATAATGATCATCAAAAATTAAAAGATTTGAATGATGCTATAGATAAGTTTATAAAGTAAAAGCAGACTTGCATAGTTTGGATTTAAAATGGTCAACCTATTTAATAGTTACACTAAGTTTAATACTTTGGAGGGTTGATTATGATTGATGAAAACAAAACGGTAAGACAAATTGTTAGCGAAATTCCTGAAGCTAAGAGAGTTTTTGATGTATATGGGATAACCTGCAGACCTAATATTGAAGGTGGAGATTTAGACCGAACGGTTGTAGAAGCTGCACGACGCTATAACATAGATAAAAGTGTATTGATTAATAATCTAAGTAATATGGAATTAATCCATAGCAGATTAAAAAGCTAAAAGACATTAAAAACAGACATATAGCGCATGTCTTAGTTGTCGCAAAATGAATACAGGCGTATAAATATTTGTTAATGTATTAATTTGGAGAAAATTTGATGGTATATAAACCATAAAAGTCTAAACGCAGGCAACCGCCTTCCATGGCTTATACCTGCTAACAAACGTCCTGTTTGTTCACGACTTTTATAGCCCATCTGCCACCTAAATTTTCTGACCAAATGAACACAAAAAAACGATTATTCATACACCTGCATTCATTTTT
>JANQMT010000106.1:0-3505 GCA_028279945.1 Clostridia bacterium | reverse complement strand
GGCTGTTACCAGCTGAAAAAAAGAGAATGTGGCAGATGGAGGAACGGATCAGGCAGTTTCTGAAAAAAAACGACCATATTACCGACAGACTCAGAGAAGAAGATGTAGTTAGTGCACAGATGGTTGATTACATTCAGACTTATGGTCCATATCCGGCATATCATGAACAGGGATCAACTTACTTTAGTACAGGGGAAGAATATTTCGAGCGTCTGAAAGCGGTACTTCACTCTGCAGAGCGTTTCATCTTCATGGAGTATTTCATTATTGATGAAGGTAAGATGTGGAGCGAAATCCTGGAGATTCTTAAAACGAAAACAAAAGCCGGTGTTGATGTAAGAGTCATATACGATGATATTGGTAGCTTCACGAAGCTGCCTAATTTTTATATGAAGAAACTTTTATCCTACGGTATCAAATGCTGTAGATTCAATCCTATGATTCCAATTATTTCTGCGAGATACAATACCCGGGATCACCGGAAAATTACTGTGGTAGATGGTCTGTATGGCTTCACAGGTGGCATAAATATTGCTGATGAGTACATTAATGCCAAAGAAAAATATGGTCACTGGAAGGATATGGGATTAATGATTCGGGGTGAGGCTGTATGGAACTTCACAGTGATGTTCCTGACAATGTGGGATTATGTAACGAATACGGAAACAGATATCAAGGGATATCAGGTGGCAGAAGTCCGGGATAATGATTTGTCTACAAGGGGCATAATAGCTCCGTATTCCGACAATCCTCTGGATTCTGAACATGTCGGGAAGAACATTTATCTGAACCTTATCAATAAAGCAAAACGGTACATCAATATAACCACTCCATATTTGATAATAAGCAATAAGTTGATTGACGCCCTTTGCAATGCTGCAAAAAATGGTGTTGATGTTTCAATGATTACACCTTATAAACCAGATAAATGGTATGTTCATTACGTATCTAAGTCGTATTATAAAAAGCTGGTGGAAAGTGGTGTGAAAATATACGAATATATCCCAGGCTTCATACATGGTAAGAATTTTGTTGTTGATGATAAGTATGCTGTTGTAGGTACAATCAATATGGATTTCAGAAGTCTGTATCTGCACTTCGAGTGCGGGGTATGGATGATGAATACTTGCAGCGTCTTGGAGGTTAAAAAAGACTTTGATAATACACTAAGTCAATGTTTGATGATGACAAAGACAGATATCTTAGGATTTGGACCATTCAAAAGAGTTATCGGTCGGTTGCTTCGTATTTTTGCACCATTGATGTAAAAGTTGCATGACAAGAGGGTCAGTGGATTTCAGTAGATGCTCAACTTAGTGATATTTATATGTCTGTACTCGCCAAATATTTGGCAGCAATCAGCTATGCTGATACGTTTATTAGTACTGATCGGATTGATTACTCAGGATAGAATCTTTAAACCACAGAGTAATATGAGAGCACACTCTATGTTTACATTTCCAAATATATAATTTTAACTATAAATAATATATTCATAAAGGAGAAGAAAATGGAGATATTAGCAAAACCAGGTGTTGGAGGTATTTTAGAACAAACCATTAATGGACAAATACATGTACTAGTTCAAGAACGCTATAAAGATGATGTCCCAATAGAAAATGGGCTAATTGAAATACCTGCCGGAAAAATTAGAGCTAATGAAAATATTTATGATTGTTTAAGACGAGAGATAAAAGAAGAAACTGGATTAGATGTAGATAATATTGAAGGAGAAGATGAAAGTACTTTAGTGGAATTGAAAGGATATAAAGTCTTAAATTATTCACCCTTTTCAAGTAGTCAGAATATAGAAGGGTATTATCCGATAATCGTTCAAGTATTTATCTGTAAAGTTTCGGGAGAATTATTACATGAGAGTCCAGAATCAAAGAATTTACGATGGATATCGCTTAAAGAACTGGATCAATTGATAACTAAGAATTGTAGTGTATTTTATCCTATGCATATAGACACTTTAAGGAAGTATTTAAAGGTTAAAAATCATAATTTTAATAAATAAAAAAGATTAGGGTCAGGCTACAACAAATATGTGGAGATACTTTAAATATAGATTTACTCTCTCTTCTATGATATAAAAAAACTTAGAAGGGAGAGTATTACTATATAAACCATAAAAGTAAATTCTACTTTGATGTATATATAGATATCCAAGTCAAAGATTTATTCAATATATTAAAGATCATGGTAATTTGAGACAGAATAATAATTTTTGGCGTATACTAAGTCTTTCATATTAAAACTTGAAGAATTAAATATTATATTCATTATATATTCTGTGAGAGTTTTAGTAGTTCAAGTAGATGAAATAAAGCCATAATCGATTGTATTTTTAAAGTCAGCAGTTGCTAATAGGTCATCAACCATTTCAGCTGTGAAATTGCTTTCGCCTTATATAAATCTGAAAATTGAGTGAAAAAGATTGTAAACCAAAGTTTTCCTAGTTTTTGAAAAACAATGTAGCGGCGGGTCACTGTGCCCGCCAATAATAAAGTACACTTTTTAAATTTTCATAAAATCTTCAGATTGGTTTAGAAGACCATTACCTTCGAGTTTACTGAGCTTTCGAATTTCTCCTGTGACTAGGAATATTCCCAATATAACAACCAACAAATCTCCAACAGGATATGAAAGCCAAATACCTATTTCGCCGAGGAACCTTGGCAGAATAAATGCCAGGGGTATGAAAAACAGAATCTGCCTTCCAAGGGTCAGCAGGGCACCTTTGACGGCTTTACCCAGTGCCATAAAAAGCATTATGGCAACACTAATGAAGCCGTAGAGGATGAAACTCGACTGGAATATACGAAACCATCTAGCACCCTTGACCACAATTTGAGGATCAGTTATAAACCAAGACAGTACGAAGGACGAAAACACTTGGAAAAAGAGCCATAAGACTATAGCAATAACAGTTGCTATTCGTAAAAAGTAGAACCATGACTTCTTTACTCTTCTCCATTGCTTTGCGCCGTAATTGGCACCAAGTACAGGCTGAAGACCGTATGAAATGCCAAATAGGGGGATGAAGAAAAAACTCATAACCCTGAATGACGCACTCATAACGATATTGCTTGCAGCACCATATGTTGAGCTGAGAGCAAGAAGAATGGATAGCTGAATAAAAACCGCGATGGACATTACCATGCCTGAAAAACCTACTTTCAACATATCCGGCATAATATCCCAAGAAATTTTGAAGCTCCGTGCATTAAGTGTCATAATACTGCGGTCAGATTTCAGATATCTCAGATTGCCTGCGACGACAAGTGCCTGACCGATAATAGTAGCAATAGCTGCACCACTCATTCCCAGACCTGCAGTCTTTATTAAAATAGGATCTAGAATAATATTTATTATTGTCCCAACAGCTACAATCTTCATGGCAGTTTTCATCTGCCCCTCTCCCCTTATCAAAAAGTTCAGTGCCGGACCGAGTGAACCGAAAACGAAGCCGAAGGACAGAACCTTGAGGTACTCGGTACCC
>JANQMT010000052.1:0-7400 GCA_028279945.1 Clostridia bacterium | reverse complement strand
CTTAAATAATACCAATATTAAAAAGTTAAAAGGGCTGAAGACGAACCTGAATCATAAGGACATTATTGGTATTTTTTTCCCAAGCTCTGGCGGGTAATTATTTCTGAATTAATCCAACTAACAATAATGTTTGTAAAAAAACAAACATTAAATATAAAAATAAAAAAGGAGTGTTTATCATGAAATTTATAAGCAAAGAGTGGATGGATGCACATGAAAAATTATTAAACGAAGAGTTTAATAAAAAAGGTAGAGTCAATGTTCAATTAGTTGAAATTTATGAAGATTGTCCAGATGGCACAACAAGATGGATTTATTATCATTTAAAAGATGGTGTAGTAGAAGAATTCAAGTCCGGTGAAGGAACAGAACTTCCTGAAGCGACTTTTAGAAGTTACGGAAAATATGAAAGTTATGTAAAAATACAAACAGGCGAAATCAGTCCTAAAGCTTCTTTAATGGATGGCACATTTACATTAGAGGGGAATATGATGAAAGCATTGGCTATGTTGGGTGTATATAATAGAATTCAAAAATGCAAAACTATCCCTGGGACAGAATATTAATCAAGAGATATAAAGAAAATATAAAGTAAAAAGGTTAGGAGCAGGAGGAGGGTATTTATGAAAAATCATGAAAAAAGCGATGCGCTTTATGAGAGAGCATGTAAAAGTATACCAGGAGCTTTTATGTCAAACTTTAAAAAAGATGAGGGTCAAAAGCCAATTTTCGTTAAAAGCGTAAATGGTGCCAGAATCATTGATGTTGATGATAATGAATACATTGACTTTGGTTTATCCCTAGGACCGGCTATCCTTGGAAGACAAAATGAAAAGGTTCAAAATGCGGTTATAGAAACCGTAAAACAATTCCATACAAATGAAATGTGTATGCTTCAAATTGAAGCTGCAGAAAAAATTCAAAAATTAGTACCCTGTGCCGAATTAGTTAGATTTACAGGCAGCGGTACGGAAGCAAACATGAATAACTTACGTGTTGCAAGATCCCATACCGGTAAAAATATGTATGTAAAATTTAACGGACAGTACAATGGTGGCGCAGATTTCATTTTAGGTGGAGTTCCTAAAGATCCTCAAGATCCTGTTGCTCAAGATGATGTCAACTGGGAAGATGTTTATTCAATATTATGCAGTACAAGCGGTCGAGCAAAACATTCTTTAGACGATTGCTATATCATTGAATGGAATGATTTAGAGGCGCTGGAAAACCTATTTAAAGATAAAGCAGATGATATTGCGGCAGTTATTATGGAACCGGTCATGACCAACGTTAATGGTTGTACACCTGAACCGGGCTATCTTGAAGGCGTTAGAGAATTATGTACAAAATATAATGTTGTACTTATATTTGACGAAACTTTAACGGGATTCAGAATGGGTTTAGCAGGTGCACAAGGGTATTATGGTGTTACGCCTGATTTAACTACTTTTGCGAAAGCAATAGGCGGTGGTATGCCTATATCCGTATTCTGTGGTAAAAAAGAAATATTGGATACACTTACAAGAACAGATACTCTAGGTGTGGGAACATACAATGGTCATCCGGTTTCAGTTGCAGCACTGATTGCTACTATCGAAGAGTTAGAAAAAAATGACGGCGAAGCTTATAAACATATTGAACGCATGGGAAATATGTTGAGAGACGGTATGTTAGAAGTAGCTGAAAAAGTAGGATGCAAAGACTTAAGAGTTCAGGGTTATCCCGGAGCGTGGAACATCCTATTTAGTGAAAAAGACAAAATTATTAATCACAAAGATGGCATTGAAAATTCTGATTTATTTAAAGTAAATGCTTTTCTAAGTATATTAAAAGAAAAGGGTGTCATAACAACATTCCGTTTCTGTATATCAACCGTTCATACTGAAAAAGACATTAAAGATACTTTAGTAATATTCGAAGAAGCTCTAGTGGAATTTATGGAAACCTTAGGTTAGAGCAGTGAACTAAAGAATGAGACTCTTATAATTATTGCCAAAACGACATAATGTTACTTTTAATAATAATAGGAGGATGAAATGTTTAATATTGATCTTTCCGGTAAAATAGCTGTCATTACTGGTGGAGGAAGTGGACTTGGTGCAGTGTGCACCAAAACCCTTGCCCAAGCAGGTGCAGACATAGCAGTAAGCGACATCAATGAAGATAATGCAAAAAATATTTGTGAAGAAATACAAAAATATAATGTTAAAACTTCTTTTGGAAAAGTGGATGTCACCAATGAAGATGAAGTCAATGATTTTGTTGATAAAGTCTTTGATGAATACGGTAAAATTGATATTTTAGTTCATGCTGCAGGCGTTGTATTAATAGCACCATTTAATTTCGTTAGTGTTGAGCAATATAAAAAGTTGCTAGATGTCAATGTTATCGGAACACACATTACGAATCAATCTGTTCTTAGATATATGCTGCCAGAAGAAAATGGTAAAATCGTGAACTTTGCTTCTGAAGCTGGAAAACAAGCTTCACCGGACATGGTTCATTATTCATCTACAAAGTATGCAGTTATAGGAATGACGCAAGGTGTTGGGCTCATGTGTGCGCCATATAATATTAATGTAAATTGTGTATGCCCCGGCATTATCAAAACACCAATGTGGGAAAAAATAATGGATGATGCGGCTTCTCTTTCCGGCTCACCAAGAGAAGCAATATGGGAGAAAGGTATGAGCCTTATACCAATGCAAAGACCGCAAACAGAGCAAGATATTGCTAATATGGTACTATTCTTAAGCTCAGAGCTTGCAGATAATATAACAGCACAAGCTATCAATATTGATGGCGGTATGTCTTTATATTAAGTTAAGGTGATATATAAAGTAAAGGAGACAAAATATGGAAAAGGAAAAGTTAATAGACCTATACAAAAGTATGGTTAGAATAAGAAAATTTGAAGAACAAGCCAGTGAAGCTTTTGCTATGGGTGATCTTCAAGGATTTGTACATTTATATATTGGTGAAGAAGCTGTAGCCACAGGTGCATGTGCGGCTATCTCTAAAAACGACTATATAACAAGCACCCATAGAGGGCATGGTCATATGCTTGCTAAAGGTGCAGATCCTAATCGAATGATGGCAGAACTGTGTGGTAAAGCAACGGGATACTGTAGAGGAAAAGGCGGTTCAATGCATATTTCCAGTATTGATTTGGGTATGCTTGGCGCAAACGGTATGGTTGGAGCTGGATTTCCTTTAGCAGTAGGTGCTGGAATGGCTCAAAAAATCAAAAAAACAGATAACGTAGTTGTATGTTTCTTTGGTGATGGGTCTACAAACGAAGGATTATTCCATGAATCTTTAAATGCTGCAAGCCTTTACAAGCTTCCGGTCATATTTGTTTGTGAAAACAATTTATATGGTATTTCAACCAGACAAGATAGAAGTATGGCTATTATTGATATCTCTGAAAGAGCGAATTCATATAATATGCCGGGTGTTATTGTAGATGGAAATGATGTATTAGCTGTCAATGAAGCAGTAGAGCAAGCCGTAAAAAGAGCTAAAGCAGGCCAAGGTCCAACATTGATTGAGTGTAAAACATATAAGCATCATGGTCATTTTGAAGGAGATCCTGCTTTATACAGAGCGGATGAAGAAGTAGAAGAGTGGATGGCAAAAGACCCTATTCCAAGATTCGAAAAATATTTAGTTGAACAAAATATTGCAACAGAAAGTGAACTTAGTACGATTTCAGATAAAATTCAAGATCAAATGTTAGCAGCTGTTGATTACGCAATAGACGCTCCTTCTTTAGATGAAAGTGAAGCTGTGAAGGATGTATACACTGACATAGTAGAGGAGGGAAGAAGCAGATGAAGAAAAAATTAACTTATGGTGGCGCTTTAAACCAAGCTATTGATTTAGCAATGAGCCAAAATGAAAATGTATTCTGTTTAGGTGAAGATATTGGTCTTATGGGAGGTTCTTTTGGTATAACAAGGGGACTAATGAATAAATATGGTGAAGATAGAGTCATCGATACGCCAATATCTGAAGCCATGATTGCCGGTGCGGCGGTAGGTGCAGCAGCGACAGGTATGGTACCTATTGCAGAAATTATGTTCTCAGATTTTATGACATACTGTTTTGACCAACTGGTTAACCAGGCAGCAAAAATGAGATATATGTATGGAGGGAACATTGAACTTCCTCTAGTTATTAGATTCCCCGGCGGTGGTGGAATTCAAGCAGCTGCACAACACTCTCAAAACTTAGAAAACCTTTTGGTTCACATCCCGGGACTTAAAGTCGTTTATCCTACTACCGTTGAGGATGCCAGAGGTTTAATGTTAGCAGCTATTCAGGATAAGAACCCAGTTATGTTCTTTGAACACAAATACCTATATGCTGCTATGGAACAAGTTGAAGAAGAATTTGAACCAATTCCACTTGGAAAAGCATCTATTAGAAAAGAAGGTAAGGATGTAACCATTGTAGCAACAGGATACTGTGTTAACAAATCTCTAAATGCAGCTAAAAAGCTTGAAGAAGAGGGCATAAGTGTTGAAGTGATTGATCCAAGAACTCTATTCCCATTAGACACAGAAACAATATATAAATCTATCGATAAAACAGGCAAATTAGTAGTTGTAACTGAAGAAAATAAAAGAAGTGCTTGGTCGGCAGAAATGGCAGCATTAGCAGCAGAAGACAAATATGACAGCTTAAAAGCTAAAATTGTCAGAATCGGTGCATTGAACACACCTACACCTTTTGCTAAAGACCTTGAAGATTACGTATTGCCACAAGAAATAGACATTATTAATGGCGTTAAAGAAATTTGCTAAAAAATTGACCCATCATTTTACTCATAAATAACATGAAACCATAGAATATAATTCATTTAAAACACTAGAATAAAACCATGCTAATCTAAATGAATCATAAAATTATTCTTGATAGAATTGTTGAGGAGGAGAACCATGAGTAAAGTTATGACCGTATTAGGTGAAATCGATTCAAAAGATTTGGGCTATACGTCTATGCATGATCATATTTTAGTAGATCTGAGTTATTGGAAAGACGAATTTAAAGCATTAGTTCCAAATATCAACGAGGATAAGCTAAAAGTTCAAGGCCAAAACATATCTTATCTTAGAAAAGGATATTTTAGTGCATCTTCAGATAGTGTGTGTTTGAATGATGTTGATTTAGCAAGTGAAGAAATAAGCCATTTTAAAAATGCAGGAGGATCAGCTATTGTAGAGGTCAGTCCTGGTGGGATAAGGGGAAATATTGAAGATTTAAAAAAAGTTTCTGAAAATGCAGGTGTTCATATTATTGCATCAGCAGGACTATATTGTGAAGGGTCCTGGCCCAAAAAATGTGTGGATATGTCCATAAGTGAGCTTCAGGCACATATTGAAAAAGAAATATATGAAGGCATAGATGGAACCCATATTAAAGCGGGCCATATAAAAATTGCATGCAATAATCTCACGGAATTAGAAGAAAAAGCTCTAAGGGCTGGCGCTCAAGCTTCAAAAAAATCTGGATTGGTGTTACAAGTCCATACAGGATTATTAAGCATGGACATTCAAGATACATTGAGAATGGTTGATATAGCTGTTAAAGAAGAGGGTATGGACCCCCAAAAACTGATTATGTGTCATATAGATCTTAAAATCTTAAAATCACTGGCGATTAAAGAATTTATATTAGATCATGATACAGCTACTCAGTTGTTATTAGAACCGGTTAGACAAATATTAAATAAGGGTGTTAATATCGGTTTTGATACCTTTGGATCGAATTGGGGAACTGAGATTGCAGGCCAGCGTTTGCCAACTGATTATGAAAGAATTAGGGCATTATTTCCTCTAATTAAAGAAGGATATTCCAAACAAATTGTGCTGGGAAATGACTTGTTTGTAAAATTCTCTTATCGTAAATATGGAGGAGAAGGGTATACACGTGTATTAGACTTTGTACTGCCTATGCTTAAAGAATTAGGTGTGTCAGAAGAAGATATTCAGAACATGATGGTCAATAATCCAGCTCGATTGTTAGAATATTAATAAATAGTTGTTACAATACAGAAGCTATTTGGCAAATTATTAGAACCTTAAAAGACAAGAGAGAATAAGATGTGTTTTATAAATCTCTTGTCTTTTACAAAAAAATATGCCGATTTAATTCAAAAATACATGTTTAAATTTTTAGAAATAGTCAAAAAAAATAAATTTTAAAGGAGAAGAACAATGGGTAAAATCATGACCGTATTGGGAGAAATTGATTCAAATGATTTGGGATTTACGTCTATGCATGATCATATACTAGTGGATACTAGCTATTACAACGACATATATGGAGCGATCATACCTAATATTGGTGAAGAAAAGCTAGTTGTTCGATGTCAAAATATAACTTATCTCAAAAAAGGATATTTTGGGTTATCTCACGATAGTTTGTGCTTAGATGATGTTGACTTAGCAAGTGAAGAAATCAGTTATTTTAAAAATGCAGGCGGGTCCTCTATTTTAGAAGTAAGCCCCGGTGGTATAAGAGGAAATATTGAAGATATGAAAAAAGTATCTGAAAATACAGGGGTTAATATCATCGTATCAGCAGGGTACTATGGAGAAGGATCATGGCCGGAAGGATTTGTCTATAAGTCCATAGATGAGCTTCAGGCACATATTGAAAAAGAAATATATGAAGGTATAGATGGAACAGATATTAAAGCAGGCCATGTAAAAATAGCATGTAACAGTTTATCCGAAACAGAAGAAAAAGCACTTAGAGCAGGTGCTCGAGCAGCTAAAAAAGCCGGATTAACAATAACCGTTCATACAGGATTAGGGATGCCTTTTTCGGATACCATAAAAATGGCTAAGATAGTTGTTGAAGAAGAAGGTGTGAATCCCAAAAAAGTGGTTATGGCCCATGTAGATCAGTATATATTAAAGACCCTTGATTTAAAAGAGTACATCTTAAACCATGAGTCAGCTACTGAATTGCAAATAGATGAAGTCAAGATATTACTGGATATGGGTGTTACCATTAGTTTTGATACGTTTGGAGCTACATGGGGACTTGAGGTTATTGGAAAGTATTTACTGAATGACTATGACAGAATTAGAGGGTTGCTGCCATTAATACAAGCAGGATATTCAAAGCAGATTGTGCTTGGAACCGATATGTTTGTTAAATTCTGTTATCGTAAATATGGCGGAGATGGATATGCAGCAATATTAGAATCCATCATACCTCTGCTTAAAATGTTTGAAGTTTCAGACGAAGATATCCAAAACATGACTGTAAATAATCCAGCTAGATTGTTAGAATATTAATCAATTTTTATGGTGGTTGTAGTATCTAATCGATGGATACAAAATATTTAAATTTTAAAAGACAAGAATTAATGACGATTATTAATT
>JANQMT010000044.1:0-14964 GCA_028279945.1 Clostridia bacterium | reverse complement strand
GGGGGAGTGCAGAGGGGATGCCCCTTTGCCGATTAAGGAGGGTGCTCAGACTGCGATAGCAGTCGCCGAAGGGAACCATAGCCTTTTTGACCCAAGCTTGCTTGGCTAGGCAAAACGGACAGCAGGGAGCGCAGCGAGTCGGAGGCGAAGCCGTTGGGTTCCCTAGCGGAGTGGCTTTAGCCACTTTTTTATACTTAAAATACTATAATACTTTTTGGATAATCTTTTCTTGTAAATTTTTATAAAACTTTTCATCCAGTTTGGTCTTTCTTCTAGTTTTCGGAGACAGTATTATTGCGCCGTTGGGGCAATGATGCACACAACGAAAGCAAAATTCACATTGTTCTATTTTATATTCAGGATATGCTTCAGTCACGCTCCAGCATTTTTGTATACAATTGTTAACACACTTGTTACATTTAACACAGCATTCTCTTAATAATTTTAATTTATGCTTAAAAGCTTTTCCTAAAATTTTATTAGGGTAATTCAGTATTGTATATAGTTTAAATGGAGGACAATCAGATTGCTCTTTATCACTCTTCATCATCCCTTCTATTTTCTTAATGTCTTCCTTTATCTTATACGCTATGTTTTTTTCGTAATGAAACATAAACGGAATTGACGGCAGAAGTAATGCGCCATCGGTAGCAGGCGCTCTATATACCGCATATCCGTTGATATTTAAGTTTTTGGATGAACACTTTTTTATAAATTCCCTTAATGCATTTCCGGAATATAAACCACATGTAGTAAATACAAAAGCTTTTTTTGTTTTCTCAAATACCGGCATATCTTTTATAAACGCCATCATAGAACCGGAAGGACTACAATGGTATGTGGGAAATGCAAAAATTAAGAAATCATAACTCAGAAGTTTTTCATAATCATAATCTAAATGAATTGAAATTATATCTGTAAAATGTGTATATAACTTTTTATAATAAATCTCTGCAATGGTTTTAGTACTTCCCGCACCTGAATGATATAAGATTAATATGCTTTTCTTGTTTTCCATATAGTTCCTCGCGATACACCCCTACATTTTACTTTATTTCGTCAAAGAAGCTCTTTGGCTTCTGGTTACTTTTGATGGTAAAGTAATATTAGTGGAATGTCAAGAATGAGCCTTTAACCATTTTTATTTATTGCTTTCTGAATTACATATTAATTATCTGAAGCGATTTTTATATGTAAAACCATTCTATATTTCTGCTATTATACAAGTAACAAACCTGATTAAAAATTGAATATGAAGTATATAAATGAAATCAAAAAAGCTTTATTTAAAAAGAAAAAGTAAAAAAGAAGAAATATACAAAAAATAGCAATGAGCTGTTGTAGGGATTATTTCATCCTTACGACAGCTCGCTTTTTATTTTGACATGATTCATTCAGTTATAAATTTGGAATTGTAATCCACAATATAGAATATACAGGTACAAAGTACCGAGATGGCTTTTTCAACCTCTATTTTAAGAAGCTGTTTTTTTAAAATTTCAACCGATTCGGGAAGTAAGAGTTCAATACTATCTCCAACCCTTTCCATTTCGGATATACACCACGCTTTATCTATGTTCTGCCAAATTACCGTATTGCATTCTTCACGAGTAACTGCAAATTTTGAATAATCATGATTTCTGTTTTCTTGGTTAACTCTTTGTTTGTAGGTTTTTTCGGATAATTCACGTAATGAAACAATGTAATCATTATAGTCTTTATCAGGTATTGATTTCATATGGTAAAATGCTTCGATCATCGGGTAATTTAAATACAATTTTCCCATATCGGAGGACTCAACAAAAAATTGCATCATCTCCAAAATTTTATCCGCTGAGAATTGCGGATCCTGTGGATCCAAATCAAACACCAAAAGAATATCTGAATAACGAACGTCAAGAATTTCTCTTTTAATAGGATCTCTTTCACGTTCTTTAAGTAACTGTAGTATATCAATGGAGGATGGGTCCCCATCGGTGAACATCTCATGATACAGCACATAGATGTTGGTATTGTATGACACCACATCATGACTATTGTCGATCCCATATATGTGCAGCAAGTGCTTCATAAGCCGTAAATCTGTTTTAGCACCTTCAACAAGAACAAGTATTTTACTCGTCTTATCCATTAAATTCACCGCTCATATAAAGTTTTTCTAGGTTGTGACCTTCTCGAAGTTCTCGGTCAGTTGCATTTGCAATAGAAACCAGTTTATCCTTTGTCAAAATTAAATAGCAATCTGGACGCATTATGCGATTTGTCAACAAATTTGTGTTGTGCGAAGTTAGGATAACCTGTATGTCTGCCATCTTTTCCAACATAAAAACAATACTTTCAGCAAGCTCATAATGATAATATGCGTCGAATTCATCAATAAACATAAGTGTAACTTCAGTGGAAGTTTTATACCAGTAAAAAAAGTTATACAGTGCTTTTGTACCGCTTGATGCAACCTTGAAAAATGGTAACGGTGTATCGGTTTTAAAATACAAACGTTTTTGGCCATCACTATCCTTTTTTACAACCAGATTATCTTCTATTCCGGATTTGTGAAGAAAGTCTTCAAATTCCGAAAGTAATTTAGGCTCAAAGATGAAATCGTAATAATCGTTGCTTTTACTTTTATATCCGATATATCTGTTTTCGTCTAAGTTTCTGAACCAAAGCATATTGGAAACATACCGCATCATCCTGCGGAGCGGATGACTATCGTCAAGAACAGTGTTATTCAGAACATATTTGAGAATAGAATCAACATCTTGAAACGCCCAATTCAATGTCGGTGCAATTTCTTTTATTCCATCGGTATTACCTTTGTTCTTTTTATAGTCATATTCAAACAGCTTCGTACTGTCAATAGAAACACACTCATAAATCAAAGTCTGCTTGTTGTCCTTGCGGTATCTATAGTCAACCTCTTGATTGTCAAATTGAAAGACATAATGAAATTCCGCATAATCATTAAGGCTATTGACATTCAAATAATAATCGTACAATCCAGGGGTGACATTTTTACTTGATAAATGAGAGACAATGTCAAACATAGCAAGCCCAAAGTTTGATTTGCCGATTGAGTTTTTACCATATACAATAATCTTGCTCAGAAGATTCTTAGTAATGCAAGTACTGTTGAATTTGTAATCACGCACATCTGAAAAATCCAATATGATTTTGTCCTTAAAGTTTTTAAAACCCGAAACCTCAAATAGCTTTAACATTAAAAATCACCTCTTCGTATTAATTATATCTAAAAGAGATGAAAAATCAATAATAACCGTAATATTCTTACGGAATAAATGTAAACTATTTTCGACAATTTCTACTCAAGTAAAAAAGCTTCGCCTTATATACCTAGAAAAAAAGAGGAAACTCTTGAAACACCTAATTTGTGAGAACCTACTATTACCGCTAATGTATCTTGCGGGATTTATCCAATGGACAAAAGATATGTGCACCGCATATGCGGTGCACGTCTTTATGCCGTAATACCTAATAATGCTCCGATGGCTTTGAGCAAGAAGAATACCGGTAACAACAGAACCATATCCGGACCGGAGAACATCAATCCACTTCCCATAAGCTCCGGCTGGAACTGTACAAGCAAGATAGAACCCAGCTGAACGATAACACCCATGATCACGCCGCCGATAACAGCACCCTTCCAACCACCTTTTAAATCACCAAATACGCCGGCAATCGCTCCGTCAAAGAAGAAAAATATCGGGCCTGGAAGGATAATAATAGGCGCTTTAAAGGCTATCAGAAGCAGAGTGATCAATACAGAGGCTGCGAAGTCAGCAACAAATCCTATCATAGCGGCAACCGGTGCATATGGATAGAAAACAGGATCATCAAGAGCCGGAATAGCACCTGGGATCAGCTTCTGAGAGATTCCTCTAAATGCAGGTAGCATAGCTGCTAAGAACATGCGTACGCCGTACAAAACTACTGCGATACCTGCTGCAAACTCAAATCCGGAGAGGATGAGCCAAATTATCCAGTTTCTACCTCCTGCAAGATTCTGGATATTTTCCTGACCAATAGCCAGGCCCATGATGACATAAATGATTGGCATTAAAAACGCGAGAAGAACAGTGTAGTCACTGAAGATAGACAAGAAGCCGGGAAGCTCCAGATCCTCACATTTCCTGGTATTCTTGATTTTTCCTCCCAACCATGCGGGGATAATGACACCTAATGTGTTCAAATGCCCCAGGGTAAACTCATCATTGGTCAAACCTTTTGTAAAAGGCCTTCCCAATGCAGGCAGAACGGTCCATAGAATACCTGTAAATACTGCAGCTGTAAGTATAAGAGCTGTGCTCTCAAGTTTTAAAGTGTATTTAATAGCCATCACAAACCATGCCGATTGAAAGAGCATGATATGGCCGGTAAGAAATACATTTTTGAATCCCATCCAAGGAACAATCCGTACAAGAATAATATGAACGATAAATGCGATAACAAATGTGAGCGAGACTTGCTGAGCAAGTGTCTGCATCACGATGCCAAATGGGCCAAAGCAGTCAGGCATAATCGCCTGTACTCCAAAAACACTGTTAAGCGTACTGGTGAGAGGAATCAAGGCACCCAGAAAAACGCCGATACCAGCGTTAAGGATGATGATACCGATAATGGTCTTGACCATACCCTCCATAATATCAACAAACTTACGCCCCTGAAGTATCAAGCCGATGAGTGCGATAAGGCCAAGAAATACGGATGCCTCAACAAAGACCTGATTGATTAAAAAATCAAAGATTTGCATAGCAATACCTCCTTCCTATTCATTATTACTATGCTTCTCCATAATAGCGAGTAGCTTTTCCTTAAGTTCTGCTTTATTCACAAAGTTGGTTACTACGACCACCGGGATACCTGTGCCCTCAAGACGCTTTGCAAACTCCTTAGTCGTTACAAAGAAGTCGGCCTTATAGCCCTTTGCAGAACCTCCGTCAGCGGTCTCGATGCTTGCCGAATACCCTGCCCCATGAACGATATCCTCGATAGCCATTTTTGCGATAAGGCTGCTCCCAAGTCCGCACCCGCAGACAGTTACAATTTTAAACCTTTTCATAATACTCCTCCTTTTTTTGTTTTTGCAGCCATTCCTCTTCGTTTAACTAAGAAGTGCTATTATGTCTTGTGCATCTTTGGCTGTTCTGATAATATTCCATTTACTCTCATCTCCCAATATCTCCAATAACTCCGCTAACGCATCCAAGTGCGATGAGTTATCCACTGCGGCCAGGCATATGACCATCTCAACCGGATCATTGTCCTCACTGCCGAACTCTACTGGTGTGGATAGCGTTAGAAGGCTCATACAAAGCTTATTCACTCCATCCTCCGGCCTTGCATGGGGCATTGCTATTCCCGGTGCAATAACAACATAGGGTCCATTTTCAGTAACGAACCTTAACATAGCATCTACAAATCTTGGCTCAACACATTGGGCTTTTACCATAAGCTCTCCACTGAGTTTCACCGCCTCTTCCCAATTATTTGCTCCTACATTTAATTTAATAGTATCCACGGTTAACATATCTTTGAGCATAATAACACCTCTTCGACGATAATATATATTTTCAATTGGGCCAACTTCCTCTATCAATTCGGTTATGAGTTCCTCATACATATCTTCCGGACAAATCTTATATGCTATGGACACCATCTTTGTAAGCATATCGTGATAGTGGCTTACTGGTTTGGTCTGTTTTGGCGGTGTATTGGAAATATATCTTTTGATCTCAGCTATTCCCTCCGAATCTAAAAACGGATCCACTAAGATCTCTTTTGTATGAGTCATAAAAAGCGGTGTAGTGGTCACAATGAAGTCGGCCTTACTGATGATGTCCTTATTGGTCAACTGATGTCTTGTAACCCCTGCCATAATATCTATCTCAGGAAAGGCATCGGCTAACTTTGATGTTAACAGATTAATAGAAGCAAGTCCTTCGTCGGACACTACTATGATACGGTATCGCATCCGCTCAATAATTGTCTTGTTTTCATATATGCCACAAAACATTGTAGCAATACCTGCTACCTCATTGTCAGGCACTTTACAGCCTAACAATTCCTCAAATTGAGCCAGGCTGCTTTTTACTGCTTTAAACACTTCTTTATATCTCTTTGCAATCTCACTGTACAGACGGCTGTCATTACGAATGGAGTACTTAATTCTGTAATATGCATGACTGAGATGTTCACTGAGTGTATTATGCAACATATCGTGTAGAGAAAAATTAAAGTTAAGTTGATCTCCTGTTCTTCTTATTATCTTAGAAGCCGATATCTGTATTTTTATCTGATTTTCCTTTTTAAAGTAACTAATGGAGTTGGTCTCTGAACAGAGCACATATAGTGTAATGAGCACAGATTCTTCCCTTGTGAAGGATATGTTATATTTGGAACCATAATATTTTAATCGATCCATGACGATGTTGTAATCCCTGGAATTTTCTATCTCAGCCAACTGTGCCTTAGTAAATATCAGCTGCTTGCTCTTATCCCTCCGCTTCAAACAGACTGCAACGGTATATGCGATCCTTATAAACCCGTTATCGCTCCAGATAACCTCAAGTTTTTTTTCCAGTTGATTTGTAATTTTAAATGCAATACCGAGATCTATATCCGAAAAATATTCACGGTAAAGCACCGAAGAAATCCTAATATTGTAGCTTTTTTCCTTAATGAAGCCCAATGCCTCATTACCAGGTAACATCTGAAACATGATTGAGACAATGGCATCCCTGAGTTTTCTTTCGTCACCGCTCAGTATAAAACCATATCTGGGCATTGATTTCACCACAATGCCGTAGTTTAAAAATTCCTTCTTTGCAATCTTAATATCATTTGCAATGGTTGAACGGCTTACCATGAGCTTATCACACATGCTGGCTATGGTTACATAACCGTCTGAAAACAACAACTCCAATTGTATCCGTTGAATTCTTTCATGCTGCGTATAAAAATACCCTGCAGGTGAAATGCTCTTCACAAGCTCCTTCAACCGTTCCACTGCTTCCTCATTATCGGGAAGCAATATCCCGCTGCAATTGCTTCTTATAAGAGGGGGCAGGCCGTTCTCTTTTAAAAACTCGTCTATTTTGTCAAGATCATACCTTATGGTTCGCGGTGACACCGAAAGCTGTTTTCCCAGCCCGCTAACGGTCACGTTATCGCATGAGGATTTCAAAATAGAAAATATTTCAAAACATCTTTTATCCATTTTTCTCCCTCCGCCGATTTGATTTTCATTGAATGCCTCTCTATATTAAGGTGAATTTCAATCATATCTAAATTCACGCTCTTCTTGATTGTTCGTTGAACACTTTCAGTCCCTGAGCCAATCGGATAAGCGAGGAAAGCAGGCCTTTGTCAGCTGCATAACGGCATCCGCGCTTGAACACAAAAGTGCTTTCTGCACCAATTTTTCTGCTTCTTTCAGATCGATTTCTGAGATTATTTTTCTCGTTTCCAAAATCAAAGAAGGATTGACGCTCAATTCAGAAACACCTAAACCTAACACCAATGGTATGGATAACGGATCTGAACCCATCTCGCCGCAAACGCCACAGAATTTTCCGGCGTTTTTGGCTGCTGATACAGTCCCGTACATAAGTCTCAATACAGCAGGATTGAATGGCTTGTATAGGTGTGCCACATTGGGATTAAGCCTGTCTGCAGCAACAGTATATTGGATAAGGTCGTTGCTTCCGATACTGAAAAAATCAACATATTCTATCAATTGATCGGCAAGTATTGCCGCTGATGGTACCTCTATCATTATTCCAATTTTTATGTTTTCATTAAAAGGCTGGTTTTCAGCTCTGAGACGATCCTTCACCTCTTCCACCCGTTCTTTTGCCTTTATGATTTCATTGAGCTCTGAGATCATGGGAAACATTATCATGACGTTCCCCTCAGCCGAAGCACGCAGGCAGGCACGAAGCTGAACCATAAACAGTTCCGGACGATCCAGGCATATTCTGATCCCTTTATATCCTAAAAAAGGGTTGTTCTCCCTTTCCAAATCCAAGCACTCTACCTCTTTGTCTCCGCCTATATCTATAGTCCTTATGATCACCGGTGCACCTTTTAACTTACGTGCAATGGAAGTATAGGCCGCATATTGCTCATCTTCTCCAGGCGGAGTCTTTCTTTTCATATATAAAAACTCTGTTCTATAGAGTCCTACACCTTCAGCTCCAGCAGATTTCAATTTTTCCCCAGACTCAGCATCCATAATATTTGCAAACAGGTGTATCTTCTGTCCATTCTTCGTCAATGTTTCTCTATGGCGATAACCCTTTAACATCTCGGTATGTTGTTGATACTGCTCAATATCCTTTTCATATCGTTTTATCATTTTTGCATCCGGGTCGATTTCCGCAAAGCCTTTTGTTCCGTTAATAAATATGCTCTGCCCACTTTTTACCTTTCTGAGCACCGTACCACAGGCTACCACAGCAGGAATCTGCATATTTCCAGCTAGTATGGCAGTGTGTGAGGTCTTACCTCCACTCTCCGTTATTATTCCCTTTACCTTATGGGTATCCATAGATGTCATAACCGATGGGGGAACATCATCGGCAACAACGATTACCTCTTGTGTAAGTTTTGAGAGATCCTGATACTCCTCTTTGCGAAGCTGACATATGAGACGCTGTCCTAAATCTTTTACATCATAGGCTCTATCTTTAAAGTAATCATCATCCATTGACTCAAGAGATGCACATCTGGCATCAGATTCACGCTGTACTGCTGTTTCGGCTTTATACCCTAAGCTGATTTGCTGCCGGATGCTGTTAATATACTGACTGTCGTTAAGCATTGTGCGCTGTATGGAAAGCACCTCAGCCTCAACCGCTTTGCCGTTTATTTCCAGACGTTGGCACATTTCTTTATATAGCGCATCCATGTCTTTATGGGCCTCGTTGAATCTAATCAACTCGTCTTTAATGTTTTCTTTCTCCACTTTTATATCGGTTTCAGCCGGAGAAGCTGCCCTATAAACCAGCGCTTTGGAGACAGCCATACCCGGTGATGCTGCAATACCTTTAATATTCATCCTTTTCACCCTCATTATTCAAAAATGGCTATTTTAATCATTTTCTTCTTCAAGTTCGTCGATAAACTTCACTATGGTTTCCACCGCACTTTGCTCGTTTTCGCCATGAGCCTGCACCTTTATCCTGGTGCCCTGTTTTACTGCTCCTCCAAGCACACTGAAAATGCTTTTTGAATCTATGGTTTTCGTGTCGGTAATTAACCGTATATCGCATTTAAATGTACTACACAGCTTAACAAGCTTCTGCGCCGGTCTCGAATGAAGGCCCGTGGGATTTTTTACTATGGTTTCCATACTATACATTCTTAGTATCTCCTTTGATATAACTGAATTTAAAGATGAAACAATCGTGAATTTTTGAAAGATTTATAATATTGGGACAATTTTATTTATAAGTCCGGAGAGATCAGGAACTTAGAAAACTTCTTTGATGAGTTGTAGATGATGAAATACTTGATATATCATTATTATAAGCAGATAATAGCGATATAGTAAATATCAACTATGTTCATAATATATGTGGCAAACTTTTATATAATTTGATTCTGTCACAAAGCATTCTGCCCTTTTTTATACGAATGATGCTATAAAGCTTTAAAAATCAAGATAATCAAGTGGATTGTCGATTAGGGTATTATTCCAAAATAATCATTCAAAAGTCTTTGCTCTTAAAAAGATAGGGCTGCTGATCTTTGGGATCAGCAGCCTCATGATGTCTTTGGTATACAAAATAGATGCATTTATTTTTAGCCAATATAGAGAGATCATGATTGAACCTCATCTCCCTTTCCCATAACTGTTAGGCTAAGCTGCGTTCGATTTTTTACATTACACTTATCCATGATTACGGAAAGCACATTACGTACCGTTCCTTCGCTGAGGAATAAATGCTCAGCAATTTCTCGATTGGTAAACCCCTGTGTCACAAGATCCAAAACATCCTTTTCCCGGGGCGTTAAATGTTCCAGAGATGGTATTTGAGGGGATGTGAGTGTTTTAAGCACCTCACTATCCATAACCGCCGTCCCCTGTATCAGCATCCGCAGCTTAGAGGCGATGTCGATTATCCGGTCGGTTTTGAGTAAATAACCCTCTGCACCGGCTTTTAGTGCCATCTCAATATTCGGCTTGTCTTGAAAGGTGGTCAGCATCATGACCCGTATATTCGGGAACCGTTTCTTTATTAGGCGTGTCGCTTGAATACCGTCAACTTCCGGCATACGAATATCCATAAGAATCATATCAGGAAGATACCTCTCACATAGCTTTAGAGCTTGTTCTCCGTTATTTGCGGTTCCGGATACATGAATATCAGATTCCTTTGACAGCATGAACGTGAGACTTTTACAAATCAACGGATCATCATCTACAATAATCATTTTCATTTCAAAACCTCCTTTTTATAGAATTGGCAGCACACACACCAGACAAAAACTTTCCGACATGCTGGTTGATATATTCGCGCCCACAGCCGCTGCACGTTGCTGCAGGTTGCGAAACCCCAACCCAGCGGTAAAATAAGAATTTTCACGCACCCCATCATTTTCCACACAAAGCCGAACAATATAGGGGGTAATATCCAGCGTTGCCTTCACAATTTTTGCGTCCGCGTGGCGCATCACATTTGTGAGCGCTTCCTTCAAACAAGCCTCTAGGATCACCCATAGATACACCGAAACCTGGGATGTATTTCCATATACTGTAAATTCTATGGGACAATATGAAAATCTATCAATGAGTCTGCGCAGATCATCTACTCCTATTTCGGTAAGAGGGGTAAGATTGTGCACCGCCTCACGGATTTTGCCGATACCCGATTCCAACCGTCCTATCGCCTCACAGAACACTTCTTCCGCTTCAATAGCATCGGTTTCAAATAATGTCTGCACCGTTTGCAGCGACATATACGCCGCCACAATTTCGTGTCCCGCATCATCGTGAATCTCGCGGGCAATACGGCTGCGCTCGGACAGCTCGACCATTCGTACCACCTGCACGTTTTCGGCAAGCAGTTCCTGTTTCAATCTCTCGGTTTTGTAGTGCCGTCTGCGCTCCTCATCCATAAGCCTGAAAGCAGATTCCTGTTGCTTGCGCCAACCCCAAAGGGCGATTCCCGTAAAGGCGCTCTGCGTCAGCAACAGGAATAAAAACCCCTCCGGATTGTAAAGTACGGTGTAAAATACGGCGGGAAGCACAAAAAACGGACAGCCCAGATATGCCGCCTCAAACACGCCCAGCGCCAGAGCATAAACGCTGTTTTGCCATAAATAAGAAACGCCGATGACAACAAGCTGGTCTATGACGAGCATCCATTTCAACCTTGGAAAACGCCAACGAATCAGCATTAGAATCAGCAGTGCCAGAAACAGGAATAATCCTGCCACATCACTGCCGGTCTTAGCCCACAGAATATACAACAGGAGCATGCCTATCGCGCGGTACGCTATGGATATCTTTTCATGTAATGACTTACCTCTACCGATAGAAATCATCTCCTTTTATAGTAGACTATTCAAGCCTGCGTTTACTGCCATATAACACGAAAACAACCGAAAAGAATAGCATGATAATTATTGAATACCAATACTGGTCGTGCGGTTCCTTATCTTGTATATATAACAGTGAATTTGAGAACCAATAGGTTGGGAACAGCATTGCGACTTTTTGCAAGAAATCAGGCAACATGGAAATGGGAATAAATATCCCACCCAACAATGCCATGAACGATACGACAATACTGAAAACCGTATCGGACATCACCCTGCTGTGAAACATCGAATCCCACGCCAGTGAAAATGCAATAGAGACAATGGCAAAAATGATATAGGTAAGAATAAGCAAGACAGCCATTTGGATTCCCCAGCCATACAAAGCATATCCCACAGATACAACCAAAATTGATTGCCCGCCGATTATCACCAAATAGGCAAGAAGATTATAGAACAAATATTGGAATGTGGTTACTGGCGCAACGAATATACGGACCACTGTTCCTGACACACGGTCGATCATGATGGACCGAACCATGGAAAACGCAGTGAACATAATGACCAACCCATAAAACAAAAAACCCATGCCATATTCCAACGTCCATAGCGGGCGAATAACAACCATTGCCAGGGGCAAAGCACACATTACCCCCAGCGTGGATTTCTTGCGCAGGCTGCGTCGGAGCGAAAATAAGAAAATCGTCATGTCAGTTTCCTCCTTGCTAATACGATCACAATAGCAGCTAAAATTGCTGTAATTCCCATAAGAGCCGCAAGACTTATCAGCATGTTCACAAAGGACGTGCCGAGAAAGCCGGATTCTCGTATAGCACTTTGGGCAAGTGAGAACGGCGTGCCGTATTGTTTCATGAAGCGGAAAAAGATCGTTTCGGGCAGAGGGAACATTAAGCCTCCCAAAGCCGCCATAGTCCATGAAAGAAACCACGAAATATATTCCGCCGTGGTTACGTTGCGAACATAAAGAAACAGGATCATATTCAATAACTGTGATATAAACGAAATCAGAACGATAACTAATACGACAATCCACAGATTGCCCCAGTAGGCATCAAGAAGCAAAGCCGTAAAGGTCACAACTAAAAGTCCCTGTAAAACGGTAAACATCAAACATGCGGCTGCCCCTGAGAATAACAATGTATGTGTGGAACACGGAGAAGCTTTAAGCCTCCATTTCATAGGCTTTATCAAATCATCATTCAAACAATTGAGCAGATAGATTCCACCACTGAGCTGGAACATGAGCATCATCCCCACGGCAATATGGGTAGACACCATGCTGTATCCAGAAACATAAGTTTCCTCTGCTGTATTTTGTGAAAAAACAAAGGTGAGAATATACACAACCACGACTGGCAGGACCACAAAAATCAGGATACTTAAATAGTCTCTGGACAAGCGCAGCAGATAATGGCGAAAGTTTATCCAATACAAATTCCGTGTCATACCTCCTCCTCCTCGTCTCGCAATTTTTTTCCTGTTAACGTAAGAAACACATCCTCCAGCGTGGGTTTATCGTCAGAAATATTGGATACGCCTCCGCTCTGCTGTGCTATGGTCAGCACCCGGTTCAGATTGTCTGAACCCGCACCAGATACAATCGTGTAATGTGCACCAATATTGATCACAGACTTTACACCCTGTATTTTCCGAAAGCGGTCTGCCAGATCGTCTGAAGGATTTGTTACAGATATGCGGATTGTCTCCTCATGCTGGATACAACTGATGAGCTCATCCAATGTTCCGTTTGCAATTACACGACCTTGATCGACAATAACGATTCGGGAAGCAATAGCTTGCACCTCCTCCATATAGTGGGAGGTGTACAGTACCGTCGTTCCTTGCGCTGTCAGCCGTTTGACAGAATCAAGGATATAACTGCGCGACTGCGGATCAATGCCGACTGTCGGTTCATCCATAATAAGGAATTGGGGAGAGTGCACAAGGGCGCAAGCGATATTGAGCCTGCGTTGCATCCCTCCCGAGAATTTGCTCGGAACTTTTTTTGCATAATTGGATAATCCAACAAACTCCAGCGTTTCCTTAACACGTTGGTGAAGTGCGTCTCCTTTCACACCGTACAATCCACCAAAGAAACGTAAGTTTTCCTCAGCGGTCAGTTCTTCAAAAACTGTCACCTCCTGTGTGACCAGTCCTAAGTGTTGTTTCAGCCGGATGTTATTCACATTCTGTTTTTCTCCTAGCATCGTGATTTCGCCGGAATCCGCGCTGATCAACCCTGACAATACGCGTATAGAGGTAGTTTTGCCCGCACCGTTAGGACCGAGCAGCCCCAAAACTTCGCCTTCATGAATTGTAAAACTCACATGATCCAGCGCCTGCACATTTCCATAGCGTTTGACCACATTACGCATACTAGCTATCATCAAAACACCTCCATGTTTAATCTCTAATAGATATTATCTACTGTATATCTATAATTATAACGGGCCGTATCCGTCAATAATAGTGACGAATGTCATAGGTCGGAAAAACCACAGTAATACTGCGATTTTTTGGTGCACAAAATAGATGCACCCTTGAAAGCATCTGATAATCCGACAGACACCTCGCATATCTGCATAAGGTGTATTTAGTGACCAAAAAAAGCCTAACCTTAATTGATTAGACTCTTTTAAAACTTTTATAATAAATTTTTTATATTCGTTTTTGCTTAAAAATAATTCGTTAATATTTAATCCACATCTATCCTTTCGAGCTTGAAAACCACTGGTCTGATTCCATCAGTACAACAGACAATATTTGTATTCTCTTCTTTCATCCAGTCAGAAAATTTTCCACCATTTGATAATATCATGACATTGTTATAGATATCATTCCACGCATGTTCGCAAAAACCTTCCGGTTTGTTTCCATCTCCATAGTGCTCATAGATAAATATTTGTCCTTCTTTAAATACAGGACATGGCAAAGTATCATATTCACAATATTTATCAGCAAAATCCTTATTATACATTTTTCTTAATACTGTAATTTTACATTTCATCAAATTACAGAACCTCCTTTATGTACATATGATCATTATCAGTATATCACATATTTATCTAATCCCACCACTGCGGCTGCATCTGAGATAATTAAAATTGATGCAATGGAGCTATACGACCAAAATGGAGTGGAACGAAAAATAAATGATGCTATAATAGAGATGATTATCATTTGCATCTTGAAATGAATTACGTTAAGGAGTGAAAATGGTGGGAATTGAACAGATGAAATTAGGGAATGGCTTTATACATTCGAAGAATGAAAACTGCAACCTATTTGTATTTAAGAACGAGACTGGTGAAGGATATATGACAGTGTATAAGGTTATGGAAGGGATATATTTGATTTTTGCAGATGCACATATGAAGA
>JANQMT010000041.1:0-3061 GCA_028279945.1 Clostridia bacterium | reverse complement strand
ATTGAATAATTATGAATTTAGGCAACATCAAAAAATAAACTGGTCAAATAAGATTCAAACAATGATTTTTGTAAATCATGGTAATTTGTAAAAAAAGTTAAATATCCCACAGAAACATGTTATGATTGAGTTTTCAAACAACAAAAACAATATGTTTCTCGGGGGATATGATAATTAAAGATATATACTCGCCTTACAGTCAAGGACATCAGAACACAGCTGATAGAGAAAAAAGGGTATAAAGATAATGAACTCCCTACGAATCAGACCCTAAATACTATTATAAAAGAGTTAGGCTACCCTATCGTTTTACAAATCTTGTCTGGTATTGACCTAAGAAGTTACAAATTGCTGCTTTTCTTTCTTGCAAATACGCATAATTGTGTCTTTTCCAGTAACTACTGCTACAGGTAATCCCCCAGGTGGTTATAGCCACTGACCGCTTAAAAAGGATTGGGGTCAAAAGGATTGGGGTCAGGCTTGACAAATTGACATTCTTGTATTTTTCTTTGCTTCTTGAAGCTCAATTCCTATATTTTCTCTACTAATTATTTTAAAGACGCCTGATTAACTTAGTCCTATAGCAATACTAATAGATTTAAAGCAGGTGCGCATGATTATCTATTATGCAGTATGCATAAATTTTAACTGATATCTTTTCTTGTATTCTCTTATTATGCTTATGTATACTTGTTTTTCTTTTCCTGTTTATAAATACTTTTTCACCATTATTGCCTCTCACCATTACATGATATAAGGCACCTTCATAATGTATCCTTGGTTTTCTTGACATTTCATCACCTATTACTATTTTTTCTAATCTCATTCTTTGTTAGTCAATTTGTCAAGACTGACCCCTTATTTCTTACATGCCCAAAATGGTCCAGAGTATCCTTGCGAAAGGACTCTAGAAGAGCTTTAACATATATGGTATGATAACGATAAAAAGGAATTTTTCAGTGAATCCATTAATTTGTACAATTAAATTTTGATAGTATAAGATTGTAGCGTATTAATATTTTGAGAACATTACATTTGAATCACAAATGTTAAAGGGGAGTTGGTCGTGCCATGCTTACAAAAGAATCAATTCTAAACTATACTAATTATAGCCGAGTACTAATTCGAGGTGTTGATTTTATATATATTCAACCACATTTAGAACTTAGAAATTTTATTTCCAATTACACGATCACTTTTCCGAGTAACGGTATGATATCAGATAATTACTCCGTTTTACCGCACGGGAGCGCTACACTTGTGCTATCATGTAATGATAGCCACATCCACGGCAAATTGTTTGGTCCCATCACGAAACCTTCATATGTTGGCAAGTCAGGCAATAATTTCAGACTCTTGTTTATTGTAGAGTTTCAACCAGCGGGTTATTATGCCTTTAGCGGAATGCCACAAAAAGAAATAACCGATTGTGTTATTGACTTTGAAAATGTTAATCCCACAATGAACCGCCTGATGGTAAATGAACTGGAAATGTCGTTAAATATCCATAACCTAATTACTAAAATAGACAGGCTCTTTCTGGCTCACCTGAAAGGTACATTTTATCGCCAGGAATTTTTACAAGCAAATAATTTAATTATAAATAGCGGAGGATGTCTTTCAGTAAAAGAGCTTTCACACAATGTTTTTTATAGCGATCGTCATTTAGGACGACTTTTTGACGAATACTTGGGCGTGGGTATAAAATCGTTCTCTCGCCTTGTACGTGTAAACAAGTCTATACGGCTTTTACAGCGACACAACTATGGCTTGACACAGGTTTTTATGGAAACAGGATTTTATGATATGCCTCACTTCATCAATGATTTTAAGGCAATTTGCGGTATCACTCCGCAGGCGTATCGGGATAATATGTCCGATTTTTACAGCGAAATAGCCAAATTCTAATATATCATTAAGTAAAACTAATGAGGAGTGATAGTATGCAATATCAAGGCACTTTGATTGCCGTATCTGATATGGAGAAGGCAAAGCATTTTTATGAAACTGTAATGGAACAAAAGATCATGATGGATTTGGGCGTACATGTGTCTTTTGAAAGGGGACTTTCCCTGCAATCCAATTACGCTGAACTTGTTGGTGCAGATTTGCCCTGCAAGGCACAGCCAAACAACTTTCAGCTTTACTTTGAAGTGGAAGATTTGGATTATTGGCAAGATAAAATTAGCAACACAGAAGGAATTGAATTTATTCACAAGGCTAAAGAATATCCGTGGGGACAGCGTGTTATAAGGTTTTATGACTATGATAAATTTATAGTTGAAGTGGCCGAAAGCATGGCAAGTGTAGCAAAACGTTTCTTAGCACAAGGACTTAGCATTGAGGAAACTGCAGAGAGAACCATGTTCCCTGTAGAGTTTGTTAAAAGTCTTATGTAAAAAAGAAAATATGAATTGGTAGGCATTGGCTATGATAAAAAACCGTACCAATCTTGCATTTTTTTAACCAAACATATTGACCGTTTTATCGTATCACTGCCTGCCCTTTCATTATTACATATCTAAAATCGTCCAAATATGCCGTTAATGTAAATACCAAACAGGCAAACAAAATTGCTGGTCCACATAGTTTTGATTGTTTTTTTTTCTTTGCTTCTTAAAGGTCAATTCCTATATCTTCTCTACTAATTATTTTAGAGACGCCTGATTCACTTAGTCCTATAGCAATATTAATAGATTTAATAGTAGGTGCGCATAATTATCCATTATACAGTATGTATAAATTTTAAACTGATATCTTTTCTTGTATTCTCTTATTATGTTTATGTATACTTGTTTTTCTTTTCCTGTTTATAAATACTTTTTCACCATCATTGCCTCTCACTATTACATGATATAAGGCACCTTCATAATGTATCCTTGATTGGCTTCTAATCACACCAATAATTATTTCTCTATACTGAATGTAAAATTTATGACATAATGTACTTACCGGTAAGTAATAAAGGAGGATTTTATGAATACAAAAGATTTAATATTAAAATCAGCTTATGCTGAATTTCTACAATATGGCTACAATGGTTCTTCCATGAACCGCATTG
>JANQMT010000019.1:0-7676 GCA_028279945.1 Clostridia bacterium | reverse complement strand
TACGTCTTTGACATATACTTTTATGGCATTAAAATCTGCCAGCTTATCAAAATATAGATACCTGAATTTGGCTTCATTGACCATTTCTTCTTCAGAATGTTTCCCATGGTGGATGATCTTAGCCAAACTGATGAAGTCTATAAAAAGTTTTCTTACCCCTATCTTGTTGTAAGTACTATAGATTTTATCGAATCGATCATCTATATACGCATACAGTTTGTCCATCTCACCATCATCAATATAGCCTCTTATAATATCCGGCCTTATCTTAACGCTGACTTCCTGTATTTTTTCAAAATCTTTATGATAATGGATCATTTTGCTTTCACTAAAAAAACATCTTCCACAAGCTTTCTTTCCCTCCTCCACCAGCATTGGAATATCTAAAAGTTGACCACCGGTAGAGCTTACTCCAAAGTACATTTCTAAATCAAAATATTGCTTAATATTCCTTTTGAGAATCTCTATAATCTCTTCTTTTTCTTTTTTATGGTTATGGGTGCTAAAATTCAAGTTATATAGATAAATCAGATGATTTTCAACCATCATCATCGCTTGCTTTACATTATCTTTGGGAGTAAAAAAATTAGACAAATTCTTATAAAATTCACTATTGCTCACGTCATAATCCAAGTCGCTGTTATAGCATATTTTACCATACGCTACGAAATAGCTTCCATAAGACTGACTGTCCACATTTATATTCATCAGCTCTTCATAGTCAATCTTAGAAATGTTAGATAATATGGCTTTTTCTAAGGCATAGTTTAGGAAATTCATTTGAATGGAATTATTGATGTAATCATTTTCTTTGGGTACGATTTCATCAGACAATTTTTTCAATGTTAATAACAGGTTGTCGGATGACAAGTTGTTTTTTAATATAAATTCGGATGCACCAAGTTTTATTGCCTTTTGTGCGTACGAGAAATCGTCATAATGGGTGAGTATAATAGACTTTAAATCTTTTTTCTTTTCTTTAAGTATTTTAATAACTTCTAATCCGTCTATAACAGGCATTCTTATATCTGTAATCAAAATATGCGGCATAAATTTATCAAAAAGTTCAACAGCTTCTTTACCATTTCTAGCTTCACCTACAATAGTAAATCCATTTTTCTCCCAATCGATGGTGGTCTTTAATCCAATTCTCACTAAAAGCTCGTCATCAGCTATTAAAACTTTAATCAATTTTACAGCCTCACTTTCATTTTTCATAGATTTAACATAAATTTAATCTCAATGTAATCATTATTATATCACCTATCATTATTGATTTGAATAGTTTTTAATTATGGATATATTAAAAGCCATATTATTCATGATAAACTGCAAAAAAACTGCTGATGGCTTTCAGCAGTTCTCAATAATATCAAGTTTTTTAGAAAAAAACTGTGGCAATTGAATGCAGTATATAAAAGTTTCTTCATTATTGCGTTTCTTCCAACGTATAGGTAATCAATTCTCTATCGCCTATTTTGTTCACATCAATTTTATCTTTATATTTTTCCGGTACTGTGACTTTATCAGGGCTGCCGTCTGAAATAAACTTGGTTCTTTCACCTTTTTCAATTCTTTGAATCCAGTCGTTAATCCCGCATCCTTTTACGTATTCTTGCAAATCACTGGCTCTCACTCGATGAATCGCATAAGGATTAAAATCTTTATCAAAAGGTGATTTATAAGGGTCCCAACCGACTTCAACAATAGCAATATTTTTATATTGCCCATTGTCACCCTCAATAACTATTTGCTTTAATTCATCCGTCTGAGGTTTTCCCCCAAAGGGTAAAGATAAAGTATTGACTTCATAATCAGGTACATATTGAGTGATTAAATCATTCACTTTTGTAATTTCACTTATTATTTTTTCAGGATCATTGGTATCAGATAAATCAATATGATTAGCCGTATGATTACCAATATCCATTCCTTTTTCTATAAGATATTTTATTTTAAATTCCAAATGCTCACTCTGTCTAAAAGGTGTTCCTCCATTTAGAAAAAAGGTTGCCTCTAATGGAAAATCCGGATGTTTTTTATTAAATTCTTCCAAAATGCTTACTGCACAAAGCGGATCAATTTCTATGGTACCGTCTTCTTTTTCAATGACATTAAAATTGTTTTGATGACCATCATCAAAGGTTAAAACCACCGGTGAACAGCCGGCTTCAACATTAATATTTCCAGTTGCATAATCTTCTAAACTAATGGGACGATATTTTAAATCGTACAAGGTTTGTAAATCTTTTTTTAAATTATCGGGTGTTCTTGTGAAGATTTTTTCTTCGTCACCAATACTATGATACATGAGTACCATAATCTGTCCGGCTTCGTTTGGTTTTATTTTTTCATAATCTATTTCAACCTCTTCAATTTCGTCTTCCTGCTCATCATTACTATCGACTACTTCTTCTTGTGAATCTTCAACGAATCCAATGGTTTCAACATCATTCTTTGAACAGCCTGCAATACTTACAATCATCAGCATAAAAATTATAAAAAGCGTGTATATTTTTTTTGTCATTTCTTTTAAATCCCCCTTTTTCAGCTAAATTTATTATATAGCAAATTATGTCGTTTATCTAGATTTTAAATAATGATATCTAAAGAAAAATTTTACATTCATTTTATTTGGTTTTGTAATTTACAAAGTACATTTAAAATATTATATTAAAAAATTTCAAAAATTTTCTTATAATTTTTTTTATTAACTGGCCTGCATAAAACTGCTATTAATATTTTATTTATTTCTGCACAAATTATAAATACAGATTATTTTTTAATAATCTTCTACTAATTAGACTTTTATTCAATCTAATTAACATCTAGAAAAGGAGGCATAAAGAATGGCTAGGAATCAAAGTGTAGTTCCAGAAGCTCGTCAAGCATTGAATCAGATGAAAACTGAGATAGCAAGTGAGCTTGGTCTATCAAATTATGAAAGTATGGATAAAGGTAATTTGACTTCAAGACAAAATGGTTATGTAGGAGGTTACATGACCAAAAGATTAGTTGAAACTGCCGAAAGAAACCTTGCAGGTAAATAATTTTATATTTTATAAACGATATTAAAAAAAGGGGTTGTCCCACAAAAAGGACAGCCTCTTTTCGTATATCTGTTCATTTTCTAGTTAAAATCTAATAACCGGATGGTTTTTGTAGATTTGAACTCAGCGGCTTGGCAAGCTGCGCAAATTTTAGTAAAACCGGTTCACTCCAATACTTACCCACTATTTGTATACCAATGGGAAGACCATTTGGGTCATTGCCAATAGGAATGTTCATTGCGGGATGCCCGGTTCCATTAAATAAAGCGACAAATGGAAATTGATATTCGGCGTAAGGTATGTCCCCTATTTCAGTTCTTATTGGAGTGCCTGGCTCTGTATGTTCATAAGGCGGTCCATAACTAATAGGCGATATTAGAAAATCGTATTCCTCAAGAAGATTTTCCCATCCCCATATAACCCCATATCTTCTGTTAATGACTTCAGCATAGTGTGCGGCATTCATCTGGAATCCTTTATCAAACGCTTCAAATTGGGTTCGATATCCTTTAAAAATCCCTTCTTTGTAAGAATTTTTAACCATTTCCCGAACCTCTTCCGGCTGATCGGTGGCTGTCGCGTACGGGAACAGGCTAAACCACATCTCAATGGATTGATCAATCAGCTCTTTAGGTATTTCTAACGCATCAACCGTCGCACCATTTTTTCTTAGTGTATCTACATAACCGCAGATATTCTGTTTCGTCTGCTTTGAAATCGGATAATCTGCCCAGTTCACTGTGTATCCAATTTTAAATTCATCTAGAGAGTTGACATCTTTTTCATCATATTGAACCGGCGCTACAAAGCGTTCCAAGGCACTGGAACCTTTGATGACCTGCCACATCAACTCAAGGTCATGAGGATCTCTGCCAAGGGGCCCTAAAGTCCCCATATTAAAAATAGGACCCTTATCGCCTTCATTGAAGGGAAACATACCATGAAGGGGAATGGTGCCCTCCGTCGGTTTGAGCCCGTAGATCCCGCAAAAATTTGCCGGAGCACGGCACGACCCGGCAATATCTGATCCAAGTTCTATGGGCGTAAAGCCTGCTGCCACGGCTGCAGCTCCGCCTCCGGTACTTCCTGAAGGCGTTAGCGATTCGTTATATGGGTTGTTACCTCGAGGGTATATCTCCCCGCTTGCTGAATAGTCCATAACCATATGCGCTAAATTTGTTTTACCGATAATAATTGCACCTGCTTCTTTAAGGCGTTTTACAGCCGTTCCATCTTCCGGCGCAACAAAGTCTTTGAACATTTCCGAATTGATTGTGCTCTTCGTATTTTTCACCCAAAACATCTCTTTTACGGTGATAGGTACACCGTGCAACGGTCCAAGAATCGCATTTTCGCGTACCTCGGCATCTCGGGTCTTCGCTAATTCCAGCGCTTCTTCCTCATAAAGGCTGATCATTGCATTGATTTTGCTATTATGTTTCTTGATATGATGGATATGCGCACGAACGATATCGTAACTGGTTGCTTTTCGTTCTTTAATGAGTAAAGCAAGCTGGTGAGCAGATAAATAAAGTAATTGCTGCATCATATACACTCCTTTCAATATGCTCATTATACGCATTTGGAGACCATCATGCCTTATCATTTGTTAATTGTATAAAATGAATTTACCCTAGTTGCTTTCGAATGCGGGAGAGTGAAACAGGTGTAAGTCCAATATAGGAAGCAATATCTTTTAGCGGAATGCGATCAATAATCTCTCTGTATTCGTGCTTGAATCGCAGGTAACGCTCTTCACCTTTCAATTTCATCAATTCCTGTCTTCGTTTCTCGCTTTCTGCAAAGAGATTCTCAACAAAAATATTTGCGATGTTGCTCCATGCAAGTGAAGTATGGAGCAGCTGTTTATACACATTTTGCCGAATGTATAAGTACTCTGTATCTTCCATGGCTTGTACGTACATTTCTGACTCCCTTTGATTTTGAAATGCATAATAAGGAGAGCAAAACTTATTTTCAGCACGAAAATGTATAATCCATTCATTCCCATCTGAATCAATGATGAATACTTTCAGTAGTCCTTTTGTTATAAAAACAAGCTTGTCAGGGACATGGCCTTCCTTCACGATAAAGCTGTCTTTTTTGATAAAACCAGGCTGGAAGGTTGCTCTCATTTCTTCAAGCATGTCATTATCTTTTTGTTTGATATTCTGTTCGATGTGGTTACAAAGCTGTATATAAGGGGTTTTGCTTTTCATTTCACTTTGTTCTCCCGTTTTGATTTTTTTTATTATACATCATTGGGCATAAAATATGCAAATAGCCGGACAGCCTCATTTTTCTTTAGCCGGTATCCTGTATAGGGGCTTGAAGCCCTAACACAAAATCTCTGATTTTGATGTAGGTCTCATACAAGTCGAACTTTCCAATCTCTGATTGGTTAAAGTTGCGATTCGCAGAGTGGAAACTCTTCAATCTTAGATTGACAAGAGTTTTTCAGTTGAAAAAGTACATGATTTAGGCTGTGTTCCTATACAGGATACCGGCTATATGATATAATTGATAAGAATTTTTAAAGGGAGTTTTTTATAGTGATAGAAAATAGCAGTGGAAAAATAGCAGAGAATAAAATTATATTGCTTTACATAATGAGTCAATTTGAAATACCACTCACTGAATCTCAATTAACACATTTTGTCCTAGATAAAGCTTTAATGAATTATTTCAGTTATAGACAGCATATGAGCGAATTGGTTCATTCTCAAATGATTGAATTTAGCTCATCCAATAAGTCCAGCTATTATTTAATGTCTCAAAGAGGACAAAGAACATTAGAAATCTTTAAAGAACTTATAACCCATGAATTGAAAAATATTATAGATAATGAAGTTCAAATCAAAAAAAAGCAATATATGCATGAAAGTGAGATAATTGCAAATTATGTTAAAATAGCTGAAAACGAGTATACGGTTTATCTAATGGCAATAGAAAAGGGGACGCCATTATTAGATTTAAGATTAAATGTGGTTTCTGCAAAAGAAGCTCAAAAGATTTGTAAAAGATGGAAAAACAATGCACCTGAATGTTTTAAAAAGATCATTGATCTGTTGACATAGCTTTTCATAACAGAGTGCTGATATAATTTAAATCTTTACCTATTTGAAGCCTTTGAACCAGCTTTAAATCTTCCAAATCAAATATCTCTACGGTATTATCAATATGAGTGCTGATAATGGCAACATTTCTTTCTTCATCAATTCCTATACAACTTGGAAACATTCCTGTTTCAGCTTTACCAAGCAATTTTCCATTGTTTATATCTATTTTATAGATATAGTTGGTTTCAGCATCGATTACAAATAGTTGTTCTTCTTTTTCTTTTAATGCAATATCAGAAAGATACATACCTATTTTGTAACTTTCTAATAATTTGTTTTCATTCAAATCTAAAATACAAATCATGCCTTTATTGTCACAATTGAATTTACTGCAAGAAGCATATAAATAATTATTATATTTAGATATTTTAAAATGTATTGCACTGCAACCTAAATCAATTTTACTGCAGACATTATTATTTTCTGTATTGATAACCAAAATATCATTAGACCCTATTCCGGAAACGTATAGATTTCTTCCATCCTTGCTGACCTTCATATCATGAGGCATTCTATTAGTTGGAATTTGAACAGCAACCATATTTTTCTGTAAATCTATTCCAGAAATCGTATCAGAATCATAATTCGTTACATAAAGTAAATTATTTTTCTTACATAATCCAAGATGACACGGAGAAGTCCCTACACAAATATTTTCCAAAATTTTATCTGTAATCATATCAATAATACTAATACTGCCATTATATGAATTAGCAGTATAAATATATTTCCTATTGACATCAATGGCTAATCCATGAGGTCCAAAATAATTGTTTGAACTGCATTTGCCATTAGGGTTTGCTAGTTTAATTTCTTTAATTTTTTCGTAGTTTTCTCTATCTAAGAATATAATCTTATCTTCACCTGTACTGGTTACAGCAATAACACTCTCCACATCAGGTATCATTACATCACCTCATAGGAACAAATTATATATCATAATATGCATACATACGGGCTTTGTGAATATATCTAGGATATGAAGATATTGAAAGGGAGAAAAATATGTATTTATTTAAAACAACCGGGACCTGTTCTAAACAAATTACTTTTGATGTTCGACATGGTAAAGTCATGAATATTAATTTCCAAGGAGGGTGTCATGGTAATTTAAAGGTTTTGAGCCAGCTATTTGAAGGGAAAGACATAGATGAAGTCATCAACACACTGGAAGGCACACTCTGCGGCAACAAAGGCACTTCTTGTACGGATCAATTAGCAAAAGCATTAATACTCTATAAAAAGAAGGCCTCATTGAGATAAAATATTGATGATTTAAATTAAAATCCAGATAAAAAATGAAAAAAGGCCTCTAAAGGCCTCTTAATCCGGTCAAGGATTTTTGTACAAACTTCTTATTGCTCCTATTAAATACAGAGAGCCGGCATAGACTATACCATCGAAATTCGAACCGTTTTTGATTATATATGCTTTCGCTTGCCGAATATCAGAGATATTCATAATAGGCACATGATATTCTTTAAGCTTTCTTTCTAAATCGTAGGCG
>JANQMT010000120.1:0-21711 GCA_028279945.1 Clostridia bacterium | reverse complement strand
CATATGCCATCAAATTTTCTCCAAATGAATACATTAACGAATATTTATACGCCTGTATTCATTTTTCGATAGCGTCAAAAAACTCTCTAACGAGAGTTTTTACTCAGTTTCTTTTACAGCAGTAATGGCTTCCCAAAATTCCGGCAAGTCTTTTCGAACTTTTATGGGTTTTAGTTCTTTATTTACAAAAGCATGTTTTGTCATTCCTGTAACTAAAAGTTCTTGATCTTCTTTTCTTCTGACTTCATAATAGATGGTTAAACTGGCACTTTTTAATTCTTCAAAAGATGCGTTTATCTCAACCACCTCGCCATATCTTGCAGGGGATTTAAATTTACAGCTGCATTCTACAACCGGCAGCATGGCACCTTCACTTTCCAGTCTTGCATAAGGATATACTTTTTCAAACAACTCTGTTCTTCCTACCTCAAACCATACTAAATAGTTGGCATGATATACAACCCCCATCATATCCGTTTCTTGATATCTGACTTTTATTTCAGCAGTATTAGAAAACACAACTACCGCCTCCTTTATTATTTTATCTTTTGTTACATACTTAATATTCTGCTGTATTTCTTTACTGATACCACCTTTTATTATACCAGAATTATGAAAAGAGTTTAAATAAAATGGGTTTTAGTATAAGTGTATAAATTATTTCAAAAAAGAAAGCACCCTTTAGAGTGCTTCCCTTTATCCAAGGTTTCAAAGCTGAGAACTGATTCTGATTTTATTACTTTCAACCTTTGAATTTTTATACAACTGCCTATTAAAGCTTTATACCAATTTTCCAACTTCTTCTAATGCTTTTTCATAATCCGGTTCGTTGGTAATTTCTTCTACGTATTCTACATATTTTACTTCGTTACTTTTGTCTATTACAATGATTCCTCTTGACAATAATCTGAATTCATCGATGACAAATCCATATTTTTCTCCAAAGTCCAAATCTTTATAATCCGAAACCACTTGAATGTTATTAATGCCTTGTGCCCCACAGAATCTTTCTTGAGCAAATGGTAAATCAACGGTAATGGTAACAATCTCTACATCATCGCTTAATTGGGTGGCTTCTTTATTAAAACGAGATGTCTGCATAGAACAAACCGGAGTGTCGATAGAAGGCGCAATGCTAATAACCTTCGTTTTTCCCTCAGTCTCTTTGTAAAAATCAAACTCTGATAAATCCTGCTTTACTGCCTTAAAATTTTCAGCTTTATCTCCAACTTTTATTTCATTCCCTCTTAAAGTGACAGGATTACCCGCAAACGTTATAGAATCTTTTTTCATATTAAGTCCTCCTTCAATTTTATTAAATGAACCGTTAACTCATTACAATTTTCTATATGAATATAATACCCATTTAGAAATTTTTCTAACATGTATATTGCTTCATTTTTATTAAGAGGATTAACTTATCTTTTAGTTCTACACCTTAGCTATTAACTTTCTATTTCTATTTATTTTTTTATTAATAAACGTTTCAATTAAGCTGTATAAAACAGGGATGACTATCATAGTTAAGAAAGTTGATACGAATAGACCTGACATTAACGATGCTGCCATAGGGGAAAACAAACTGCTTCCTGATACAGCAAGGGGAAAAAGTCCCATGATCGTAGTACCCGCACTAAGAATAATAGCATTAAACCTTTTTCCCACTGCATCAACACATGCTTCGTCTATTCCATGACCTTGTTCTCTGGCATCATTAATATATTCTATTAGGAGAATACCATTTTTTACTACCAATCCTATTAGGGCTATAATCCCTAAAAAGGCTGTAAAGGATAAAGGTTGATTGAGTATAAATAATCCTAAAATAGAACCTATTAATGACAATGGTATTGTAACTAATATGACAACAGGTTGAACAAATGAGTTGAACTGCACTACAAGAATCACATAGATAATAAATACCGCTAATACAGCCAGTAATGCAACTATACCAAAATTTTCTACAATCATTTCTCTTTCGCCATCAAAATCAACTTTTACACCATCTGTATTTATATTTTGTAAATATTTACTCTCCAGCTGATCCTCAATAAATACAGGGTCACCAGTTGGTAATGCGTCCGCTTCTACTGTTATGGTCAGTTTTCTATTGTATTTTCTTATTGTATCAATTTTGGAGCCAAATTCTATAGAAGTAAACTGTTTTACAGGTATTTTTTTGCCTGTTAAAGAAGATTTTATTTCAAGATTTTCAAGCTCTCTTATAGTATTTATATTCCCATTTAGAAGAATGTTATATTCATTACCTGTTCTTCTATACACAGAGGGCTTACCTCCAAATAGCGCAATGTTAATCTGTCTTTGTATATCATATTTGGTTATTCCCAGATTCATTGCTTTATCTTCATCTACATTGACTTCATATTGATAGGTGCGATCTTTCATGTCATCCCTTACATTCGTAGTTCCGGGAATTTCATTTAGAGCATCTTGTAATTCTTCAGACACCTCTATTAACCGCTCTAAGTTTTCTCCTGATACTCTAAGTACTACCTTAGAACCGGGCTTAGCTAATTGTAATTGATTGACGGTACATTTTCCCCCTGAAATATTCTCATCTAGTAATGTCTGTATATGTTCGGCAAATTCTTCTCTACTTTCATACCTTCTCTCTTTCTTGTCTCCTAAATCAAACTTTATTGCCATCTGAGCATAATCCTGTGCCGGCGAAGTTGGCATCATTGTAACATAAAACTTTGGTATGCCATTGCCTATAGCAGCAGTATAGCTTGTTATCTCAGACTCCTTAGATAGAAGTTTTACAATTTCATCGGAAAGTTCTTCTGTAGCATCCATATCACCTGAAACCTCTGTTTGTATATCTATATAGAACAAATCCTTATCAGCGTAGGGAAAGAATTGTGTTGAAAGAGTAGGTAGGATTAGCTTTAGAACTATAATGAGTATTACAAAGACAGATGTAGTTGTTACCCATTTTTTTTCTAGTCCTTTCTTTAGGATATATTTGAAGAATTTTTTTAAAAAACCTTCTTTCTCAGTTTTAACCTTACTCTCTTTAAAAAATACGGTTGACATAGCTGGAGTTATAAACATAGAAACCATATATGCTGCTACTATGGATATAATAAGAACCTGTGGTATTGCAGCCAAAAATTCTCCGCCTGCTCCCGGAATTCCCAAAAGAGGAGAAAAAGCTGCAACTGTGGTTAGAGTAGCTGTAAATATAGGAATCGCTGACATACTGGTTCCTTTAAACGCAGCCTGAAGTTTTTCTTCTCCATTATCTAGTTTAACTTGTATTGTATCACTGATTACTATGGCATTATCTACTAAAACGCCTAATGCTACAATTAATGCTGTTAAAGATATTTGATGAATATAAATCTTCATTAAATACATTACACCAAAGGTCATGAGTATGGATAAGGGTATGGCAGTCGAAACAACTATGGCATTTCTAAGTCCCATACCTAGAAATACCACTATTATAACCAGAATTATACCTGTAATAAGATTTTTCATAAAATCATTCACAGATTCACTCACATCATCGGGTTGATAAATCACTTCTTCAACTATTAAGTCCTTAGGAAGAGAAGCTTTTACTTCATCCAAAGCTGTTCTAACCTCTTTACCAACTATGACTATGTTTTTACTCTTTTTAAAGTAACCGGTTAAAAGAACCGCATTTTTTCCATTTTGCTTATATTTTTCGACACCTTCTTCTAATCCCATATAGACATCAGCTATATCGGATAGTCTCGTAACAACACCTGTTTTAGGAGAAACACCTATTATAGTATTTCTGATATCATCAAGTGATGTGTATATCCCTGGGGTTTTAACCTTTATTTTTCCATTTTGAGTTTCAATATCTCCTGAAGGGATTTCAATATTTTGAACAGTCAGTATATCATAAACATCTTGCAAAGATATGCCCAATTGATTCAGCCTGGGTATATCAACCTCCACTTTTACTTCTTTATCCAACTCCCCTTCAATCTCAAATTTTGAAATTCCGTTAATATCAACTAGTCTATTCTCAAATTGTTCCCCAAAGGAGGCTAATTGCTCATAGCTGTAATTTTCTCCCGATAAACTTATTATGATCCCTGCTGTTTCAATTAAATTCGTATCTACTTCACTATTCATTGCACCGCTTGGAAGCTCTTTCTGAACATCAGACACAACATTTCTCACATCCTGCATCGCCTTATCAGAATCAGTACCACTCTCAAAAAGAATAAATACAATCGATAAGCTTTCTTTAGAAATTGCAAATGAATAGTCGTAACCATCTAACTCATAAAGTTCATCTTCAATCTTCTTAGATATCAAATCGTTTGCGTCTTTTGCAGAAGCTCCGGGATATGGTGTAATAATCATGGCAGCCGGAGCTGACACATCGGGGTTTTCCTGCCTTGGTAACATATAATAAGCATAGGTGCCTAGAAAAGCTATTATAATTGCTAAAAATATTGTAACCTTTCTTTTATGAATCAGTATTTTAATTAAGCCATTCATCATATTTCCCCTTTAGTTCTCAATATTGATTTTAGATCCATCATTTAAATTCTTCATACCACTGACAACAAGTAATTCTCCAGGACTTAATCCCTTTACAATTACCGACTCTTCATAAATCCCACCCAGCTCAACGATTCTTTTGAAAGCCCTATCTTCCTCCACAACATACACATAATCTTCTCCATTAGCCATTATTGTAGATATGGGAATGCATATTCCCTTTTCATTACCTATCATAAATTCAATCTTAGCGATTGACCCTAATTTAAAGCTTATATCCTTCACTGTCACTTCTGCATTATAGGTTCTTGTATCTTCGTCAGGTGCTTCAGCTATATTCGTTACGATCCCAATGGTCTTCTCACCATCAACATCTACAATGGCTTCAGTGCCCATCTCTATTTTCTTTAAATCTTTTTGAGCTACTCCTGTATTGATGATCTGAACCATACTTCTTACAATGACAACAGGATACCCTTGAGGAACAAGTTCCCTTTCTTCATAAAGAACATCTACTATACTGCCATCTTGAGATGCATAAATAGTAGCATCATCCATTAAACTTAACTTAAATTCATAATCTGTTTTTGCAGCATTATATTGTGACTTGGCCTGATTGTACGTTGTCGTTGAAATATCAACTTTTAGCTTCACTTGATCATACCGGTCTTTGGATATACTTCTTTCTTCATATAAATGCACCATTTTTTCAAATAAGTCCTCATCATAATTTAGTGCATCCTCAGCCTTTTGAATATTTAGCTGTGCTGTATCCAGTGTTGATTTTGCAGCAGATAATTGAAAGTTTAAATCCTGCATATCTAATTGAGCTAACTTATCTCCTTTTTTCACGCCATCGCCTTTTTCTACGAAGGCCTTTCCTAATTTCCCAGCAGACTTAAAGCTGTGATTGACAGTATACTTTGAATCGACTGTCCCAATATAGTTTAAGAGGATAGGATTTTCACTTTCTTTTATTTCTTTAACCTTGACAGCCTTTGCTTTCTCTTTTACCATGGACTCTTCGGCATTTATTGAGCACGCTGCTAGTGATAATACCATACTCAACATCAATAAAACGACTAATACTCTTTTCATACTAATTTCTCCTTATGCTAAATTCTATCTTCTATGATAAATGAACATGCATTCATTTATAGTTAAAAAAAATTACCAATTTTATAATATTGGAAACAAGGGACCAATAGTCTTTAATTTTATTAGATAAATCTAACTGCTTAAATAAATAGTTCGTACGACCGTTTTAATATAAATAAATAATATATATGTAGTTACTTATATCAAATCAACTATTTAAGTATGAGTTTTATAGTATTCAAAGACTTTCCTATCTCTTCATTATCAGTATCCATCAATTGTTGTATTCCCACTCCAAGTATAGAACCTAATATCATTCTTGCAATATCTTTATCATCATAACCTTTAATACGATCTATTATAAAATCATCATCAATAATGTACTTTTCTGTTAGTTCTGTTAAATCCTTATAAAAACCATTCATTACCTCTCTAAAGGGATCTGACCAAAGTGCTAAACTTGTAAAATCCCATATAATTCGATAAAGCCCTAGTTTATTTTGCCGTATAGTCTCTTGAAGCTCTATTAGGAAAGAAATCCTCTCCATAGGCTCATTCGCATTTTTAAATTGAGATTCTACAAGTTGAAGAAAATCTACAACCATTTTTTGAACTATGGCTTTAAATAACTCTTTTTTACTTCCAAAGTAGTAGTGTAGTTGACTGAGTGCAACTCCGGCTTCACTTGCAATTTCTCTTAAAGAAACATTCGCATATCCTTTTTCCGATAAACATGTATAGGATGCTTCTATGATTTTTTCATATTGACTGATTTTATTAGTATTCTCCAACTTAAATTCACCCTACTCTATCATATAATTCGAACATCCGTCCTACTTTAGGTTAATGTATCTTCTATATTATGTCAATATGGTTTTTAAGAGTTTTTTATTTTGACGGCATCTTGTACAGCTGAATTCCTGTACAAGATGCCGTCAAAGATATTAAAAAACAATGTATAATTTAATACTCAGTATTGAATCATAAACTTTCGTATAATCTTTACAAGATCATCATAGCCTTGTGAAAACTGTTCCAATGTCTTGTTAACGGCTCCGAATGTATCGAATTCTTCTATTGCCACACCGTCATATGCTTTGACAAAGTCAGGGATTTGTCTTAATTGCTCAATGTACCTTTCCGGTACTTCCTCTTCCATTCTTGCTTTCACTTCTATATTGGATGCGTTAATCCATTTCTGCCATTTGTATGGTATGGTCATGAGTAAATCGCCGCCTATGAATGCCGACCAATGGTGGTGGTTTCTGTAGGCTGCTGTTAACAGCTTGGTTGTATAGCCTTTTTCATTGAAAATTTTATAGGCTTTCTTTACAATGGCTACCCCTACGTTTTCCATACATTCCGGGTCGATGATGATGCCATCTCTCGTTGTAACATGCTTTATCCAGTCATCTATTCTGCCCACCATGATGGTACATACCGGATTAATATCAGCGTTATTTAATCCTTCTGCTTCTCTTCTTTTCAGTCCTCTTTCCACTGCTTCTGCTACTGCTATGGCTTGAGGGACTGTATAGGACACGGTTGCATTAATACTGACACCATTGTAAGTCGCTTCTTCAAATGCTTTGATTCCGGCTGAGGTTACCGGCATTTTGACTTGCATGTTTTTAGCTAATTGACTGAAATAAATCGCTTGATTTGCTAATTTCTCTACATTGTTAAAGTATTTGGTATTGGTTTGTATGGAGATTCTTCCGGTTCCTTTAGCCGGATCGAATACCGGCTCTAACAGCTTTGCGCCGTCTATTGCCATCTGCTCAATGACCATCCAAGCAATTTCATCTTCTGATGAAGTTGGATTGTCTTTTACCAATTCAGTGATATATGCTCTGTAGTTATCCAGTTCTTTGTCCAATACGTTTTTTACGATTACAGGATTTGTGGTTGCGCCTACTGCGCCTCTTTCCATGGCATATTTCAGCTCGCTTATGGAACAAGAATCATTCCAATATTTTGTTTGCTCAAATTGTTGCGTCATTTCTAATAATTTGTCCATGTTTCTTCCTCCCAGTCTTTCTATATTTCTGATAATTTGATGGAACGGCTTTCTTTTAAAGACTTCTTTGCCGCAATTGCAATCTTAACCGGCATAAGACCATCTACAGCATCCACAGGCGTGTTTTTGTCATTTTTAACTGCATCAGCAAATGCTTTTAATTCACTGATAAAAGCATGATTATATCTTTCTAAGAAGAACCACAACGGTTTTTCCAAAAATACACCGTCAGGTGTACTGATCATTGAAGAGTTGCGAAGATCATTAGAAACCTGAACACAGCCTTTGTCACAATGGACCTCAGTCCTTTGGTCATAACCATAGCCTGCACGTCTGCTGTTATCTATAACACCAATACTGCCATTTTCAAATTTCAACATAACGATGGCTGTATCAATATCGTCCAGTTCATGAAGACGCTCATCAATTAATACGTTCCCATAAGCTGTTACTTCTTTAACCTCACTTCCGGACAAATATCTTGCCATGTCAAAGTCATGAATCATCATATCCATAAAAAGACCACCTGAAACTTTTACATACTCTATAGGCTGTGGTTCCGGATCTCTGGATGTAACTTTTATGATATGCGGTTTTCCAAGGGTGCCTGAAGCAACAACATCTCTAACCTTTTTGTGGTTGTGGTCAAACCTTCTTACAAAACCTACCTGAAATTTCACCCCTGCCTTTTCAACCTCATCCAGTGCACGATTGATTTTATCAAGATCAAAGTCTATTGGCTTTTCACAGAATATGTGCTTTTTGGCTTTTGCACATTGAATGATTAATTCTGCATGAGTATTGGTGGAGGAGCAGATCAGTACAGCCTCTATATTTTTATCATGGATCACTTTATCGGGATCTTTATACAAATTGGTCACACCTATACCGGCAGCCCATTTCCTCATATCATCGTTCATAAAAATATCGGCTATTGATACTATGTTGACATGAGATAGGAAGCTTGCTATGTTTTCTGCATGGAGCTTACCAATACGACCTGCACCTATAATGCCCACATTTATTTTTTCTTTCATTGCTTTCTCCTTTCATGCAGGATTTTTAGCACTTATTTTAGTTTTTTGCTTATTTTTCTTTGTTTTCATATCGAACCAAACAGCAGTAATCAGAATGATACCTTTCACTATATACTGCCAATAGGCATCTAAATTCATCATGCTCATACCGTTATCAATGGTGGCCATAATGATGCCTCCAAGTATAGCACCCGATACTCTCCCAACGCCGCCTGACATGCTGGTTCCTCCAATAACAGCCGCAGCAATGGCATCCAGCTCAAGGTTCATTCCAGCTTGCGGCGTACCTGCATTAAGACGTGCAGCCAATATCAAACCCGCTATTGCAGCCATCAAACCATTGAGGCAATAAACCATAACAAGATTTTTTCTGACATTTATGCCTGAGTATTTTGCAGAGTCAATATTGCCGCCGATGGCATATATCCTGCGCCCAAATGTCGTCTTTTCAGCTATGAAAGACAATATGACTACCAAAACAAGCATGATTAGAACCGGCACCGGAATACCTCTATAACTGTTAAGTACTGAAACTGCAATAATAATAAATACGCTCAGCACGACACATCGAAACACCATGACCCCTAAAGGTTCTGTTAAATTGTTATATTTCTTTTGAGCCTTTCGATTTGAAATTCTTGAATAAATCAAGAATAATATGGTGACTGCAGCAATCATAATACCTAAAAAATTTCCTAAATACGCCTGACCAAAGTAAAGCAGTGAAGGCTGCAACGGCGCAACGGTGGTCCCTCGTGTAACGGCAAGAATGCCGCCTCTGAACACCAGCATTCCTCCAAGGGTTATAATAAATGCGGGTACATCTGTATAGGCAATCAAAGCGCCTTGAATTGAACCAATAAAAAGACCAATGAAAAGCGAAATAACTATGGCTTCAAAGGTACCCATTCCACCCCATACTTGAAGTGCAGCTGCAACACAGCCAATAAAGCCCATTACCGACCCCACTGAGAGGTCAATGCCGCCTGATACAATTACCAGTACCATACCGGTTCCCATAACACCTACAATCGCCATCTGACGGACAAGGTTGGATATGTTTCTTGGTTTTATAAATGAACCGTCAGTCAGATATGTAAACCCTATCCACATTACTATGAGAGCGGCAATCATTGTGTAGGTTCTTACATCAAATCGTTCTATATTGATCAGCTTTCTTTTCTTTAAACCATGTTTTTCTTTAGATTTTTCCATTCATTCTCACTCCCCGTCGAAGCATGCATTAGTTTTTCCTGAGTAGCCTCAGTAATGTCAAATTCACCATTTATTCTGCCATTGCACATCACCAATATTCTATCACTCATCCCTAATATTTCTTCCATCTCAGAAGAAATCATTATGATGGTTACACCTTGTTCTACAAGTTCGTTCATAAGCTTATAAATCTCGTACTTTGCGCCTACATCAATACCACGTGTCGGTTCATCAAGTATTACAATCTTAGGTTTCGTCATTAAAGCTTTGGCAATAACTACTTTTTGCTGGTTTCCGCCGCTTAAAGTATTGACTTGAACTTCTACATTTGGTGTTTTAATTCTAATATCTTTGACATATCGGTTTGTTTCAAAGACAGCCTTGTTGGTATCTAAAACCCCTAACATTGACACTTTTTTAAGAGAAGCAAGGGTCGTATTTTCTCTGATACTCATTATGAGATTTAGTCCGAACTTTTTCCGATCCTCAGTTAATAAGAAGAATCCGTTATTTAAGGCATCTACCGGATTATTCATATTCACTTTTTTCCCGTCTATCAAAACTTCGCCTTCTGCCGGGTCACTAAAAGCACCAAAAACCGATGTAAAAAGTTCCGTCCTTCCCGCTCCCATAAGTCCGCTAATCCCAAGTATTTCGCCTTTATATGCTTTCAGGCTGACATTTTCTATCAGCATCTTTCCCGGGATATCAGGATGTCTTACGCTGTAATTTTTAATCTCAAAGGAAAGGTCTTTTCTTTCATGTGGTACTCTTGGAAACAAGTTTTTAAGATCCCGGCCAACCATCAGTTTAATCATTGTATCTTTATCCAGTTTTTTTCTGTCGCAAGTATCTATGGTCTGTCCATCTCTTAAGACCGTTATTGTATCTGCAATTCTCATGACTTCATCCAGTCGATGAGATATATAAATGCATGTAACGCCTTTTTTTCTCAAACCTTCAAGAATATTTAAGAGGATATCCACCTCAGCTTCTGTTAAAGCAGAAGTAGGTTCATCTAAGATTAACAATTTTGCTTCTTTTGATAACGCTTTTGCAATCTCCACCAATTGCTTCTGTCCTATTCCAAGATTTTTGACTTTTTCATTTGGGTCAACCCCATTTTCGGAATCAACATCTAAGCCTATATTGGAGAGCAGTTCTTTGGTTCTTTTATACATTTCATTAAAGTTTATAATACCGAATTTTGAAGGCTTATCATTTAGAAATATGTTTTCGCAGACGCTAAGGTCAGGTACTAAATTCAACTCTTGATGAATACAAGCTATACCTGCTTTCTCAACATCTCTGATGCTGTGAAAGTTTCTTTCCTTTCCTTCAAAAACAATCTGACCTTCGTAGGTACCATATGTGTATACACCGCATATAATTTTTATCAATGTGGATTTTCCTGCGCCGTTTTCACCCACCAAAGCATGTATTTGTTGTTTTGTGACATTAAAATTAACATTGTTTAATGCTTTAACACCAGGAAATTCCTTAGTAATGTTTTTCATTTGCAATAAATACTCATACACACTTACACCTCCCGATAGAAACCGTATCAAATTGCAGTATAGATGGTGCACTGCAATAACAGTCCTGCACCATCTATACTTGAATTCATAATACTCTTTAGTTTAAATTTCAGGCCATTGATCCTCCGGCACATTCTTGAAAACATCTTCAAGTTTATGGAATTTATCCTGCTTGATGAGAATGTCTACGATATTATCTTTATCAATAGCTACAACATCTACAGAGAATGAATCCACCTCTTTAAAGTTATTATCAAGCTTAGTCCAAGTTCCTAAAGATGAATCTATTGCAGCGCTTGAATCCTCACCCAGAGCAAGGGCTACAGCTAGCTGGATAGCAGCGGCATTGAGCTTTGCAAGTGGTTTGTAAGTCGTGCCGGTTTGAGTGCCTTCTACGATTCTCTGGCAAGCTGCCAAATCGGCATCTTGTCCTGCAATAGGCACTTTTCCTGCAAGGCCCTGGGCAGAAAGGGCTTGAATGGCACCGCCTGCAGTACCATCATTGGATGCAATAACGCCCTGAATATCATTATCGGCTAAGGTAAGGCCGTTTTCCGTATGTCGCAGGGCTTCGTTAGGATCCCATCCATTGCACCATTGCTCGAGAGTGATATTGATATCGCCCCTGTCTATATAAGGTTGCAGTATATTTCTATGTCCCTTTGCAACTAAGTGGGCATTATTATCTTCAGGGCCACCCTTAAGCCAAATATAATTACCTTTTGGCGCCTTTTCAACAACAAATTTAGCTTGTACTTCACCTACTTTTACGGAGTCAAAGGTAATATAATAGTCAAGATCTGCATTCATAATAAATCTGTCATAAGAGATAACCGGAATATTTTCCTCGTGAGCTGCATCAACAAGGGGGGCACAAGCCTCTGCATCCAGGGATTGAATAATGAGAACATCAATACCTTGACTTATCAGATTTTCAACTTGTGAAGCCTGCTTCATAGCATCGTCCTCTGCTGATTGAACCAGTAATTCAAAACCCTTCTCTTCTGCATAAGCTTTGAACATATCAATTTCACGCTGCCATCTTTCTTGTTTGAGTGTACCAACAGAAACACCAATCTTAATATCTTCGATGGTCTTTTCCTGTACTTCTTCCACACCATCTGAAGCCTCTTCTTGGCTTGGTGCACATGCAGTTGCACCAACCACTATCATTACCAATACCAATAATAATGATAAGATTTTTTTACCTGACTTCATAATAAATTCCTCCTCTTATATTTTTTATTATCTTTTGTATTCAGTTTTTTGAATACAAGGGAAACAAAGTGATAACACGACCCTTCTACATATGAACCTGCCTTATAAATACGCTCTGGTCTTTTCTGCACCAATTCGGATAACTTCTTCCGGTTCCATATCCCAATATTCGGGTCTGAATAATTCTAAGGAAGCGATTTCGGTATAGCCTGCACGTTTCAACCTAAGTGATATTTCATTAAGAGGTATGACACCATCGCCGGGGAAAAGCCTATTACAATGATCCAACTCATCAAGAGGCAGATCCTCACTGTCATCAATGTGATAAACGAATATTTTTTCCAATGGCAAAAGCTCTATATCTTCAATGTCCAGTAGTTTATTATATAAAAATAAGTTAAAAGCATCTAAGGCAATCCCTACATTTTCTCTTTCAACCCTTCGGATTATATCCCAACATTGACGCATATTCCGGACGCACCATCTGGGATCTCCTATAGGCTCAAATGCCAATTTTACACCGAATGGCCCAGCTGCATCTGATAGGTTTTTCAATACTTCAACAGAATCCTCCAAGACCTCTGATTCGCTCTTTTGTATCATATCAGCCCCCATTGTAGGCACTACAATGATATATGGATTGTTAATCTCTTGGGCAATTTCACATCCAAATTTAAGAAGATCAAGCCTCTCCTGAAATTCATTTTCAGTACAAAAATTAATATTTTCAATGGAATTAAAAGCATATGGTTTGAGATGACTTTTATGAAAAAAATCCTTTAAATCTTGTACGGTATGACTTTTTAGATATTCTTTCAGCATATCCAGTCTTATTTCTATATAGTCGTAGCCATAACGTTCACATAACCGTAAGTCATTTTCCAGTGAGGATTTTTTCATTGCCGTTGCTTCGTTATAACCGAGTTTCATAGATTACCACCTTACTTAGCCGGCACCCCGTGCAGGGATACAGCTATTCATTTAACATGTGTAAAACCAGTTAAATTTTGCCGGTTTAATGCATAATGACTACCAAAATATACAACAAGCATTCCGTTAATATTATTAGAAGGGGAGGAGAGAAAAAATTTTATTATGCAATCAAACCGGCTTATTTCATTAAAACTTTAGAAAGTCAACATGACTTTACGCGCATTTACCTTATCGTGACACGCTACATCAAATGCTTGATGAATATTTTCAAACTTAAAATAATGTGTATTTAATGCTTCAAAATCGTATTGGTCTTTAATTCTGGAAAGAAACCTTATGGTTCGTGGTAAAAAGGTTTTTGTTCCACCGGACCCTACTATTCTTAGGTTTTTCCATATTACCTTACCCAGTTCTGCCGATACTTTTCTTCCTATCGAATGGCCTACTAAGCCAACACGACAGCTGTGACCGGCTATATCAAATACAGAAGCAATTCCTTTATCATTGCCTGAACACTCTATGACTACCGAAGCACCTCTACCCTCCGTCAGCTCTTGAATAGCTTCCTCTACATTACAAGAAGTAGGGTCAACCACAACATCCGCACCATAATTCAGTATCGTATCTCTTCTGCTTTTCAATGGTTCTACTACAATCACTTTTGCTGACGATGCTTTTGCCGTCATACTTGCAGACAGCCCGATAGGCCCTGCTCCTATGATGACCACATCATCAGAAGCATCTACGTATCCGCCATTGCCCCAAACACCCCAATAGCCAACTGAGAAAGTTTCAACCCAAGCGCCCATTGTATCGCTCCAATCATCAGGTATACGATGTGTGTATTCTTCTTCCAAAATCAGATATTCTCCCATAGCACCGGGGGAGTCGGGACGAAATCCCAATTCTCTCATGTCTAAACAAGCCGAAGGCATAAGTCCGTTTTTACAGTTAGCACATTTACCACATGCCATAACACAATCTCCGGTAACTTTCATCCCCGGCTCGAATTCTTTGACTGTGCTCCCTACCTCTACTATTTGACCTGACCACTCATGTCCCGGTGTATAGGGTGCTATATCATACCTGCCTTCATCAGATTTACCCTCAAAGCATTCCACATCTGAACCGCATATCCCGCACGCTTTAGTCTTTATCAGGACTTGGTTTGGTTTCAATGGGGGCAAATCTACTTCTTCAACTCTCAAGTCCTTTGGGCCGTATAAGAATGCTATTTTCGCTTTCATGATCTCTCTCCTTTTAAATAAATTATCTGTATTATTGCATGGATTAGTATGTCAAAGTGTATAAATGACGTCCACCATTTTCAGGTCCTTTAATAACACTTTCGATGTCTTCACGTTTACGTTGGGTTACCTTATCAATAGGCGGTAGTTGTCCAGCCGGATATTTTGTGATAATGTCATTTACCAATTTTTCTAAGTAGTCCAAAATCCTTTCTACACCCTCTCGAGCTTTTTCTACATCTGCCAGCTTGGCATTTCCAATAACACCTTCAGGCGAGCAGATGCACTCCATACCAACAGAACCATATGCGTTATACCATTTTATTGGACCTTCACCTGTCTCTGCTGAGTTATTAATGTGTCCCGGTGGCAGCATTGGTGACGGTTTCGTCTCTACGGCATCTTCCTGACGGCATAATTCCGGAAATAGTGCCAGCGCATAGGACTGTTCACATTCGTCTGCATGAATAAATGGTGTTTCAAAGGGTCCCCCAAATTCTTTTGTATTCAGTAATTCTTTAGCAGCATTCCAGAAGTGGGTGTATAAAATAATGCCCGGTACTTGAAATTTCTTTCCAAACTTATGTATGGCTAACGGAATAACATAATCCTGTCCGTGCCCATTCACAACAATCATTTTTCTAAATCCTGTATTCCAGAAACCTGCAAAAACATAGCAAAGATAATCCGCTAGTATCTCCTCGGGTATTACAATGGTTCCCGGCATGCCTAAGTGATGATAAGGATGGGAGCCGTACCAAATTGGCTGTGCGACTGTACATCCTGTGGCTTGAGCTACCTGCTCACAAAGTCTTGTGTCTAAGTATGTATCTTCTCCATAAGGGGCACTCGGGCCGTGATTCTCGGTAGAACCTACAGGTATCAATAAAACATCATTCTTTTTTAAACGTTCTTTCACTTCAAGGGTTGTCATGTTTTGAAAGTAAACCCCAGTATTATTTTCCATGTGTCCACCCTTTGCGGGTATTTGCCATTTTGACATAATCCTTACCTCCATTGAATCTTAATTTGTTTTATTTTTTTATCTTGTCATATTGTGTACTGACAAGGACTTTGCCTGCTGTCCTGTTGCCTGCTAACGCCATGCCATGCATAATATCTTCAAGGTGTACGCGTGCCGTCACCATTTTGCGCATATCAATACGCCCACTTGCCATTAGCGCGATTACGTCACTATATATGCCCTGACCGGATTGTCCGTTGGAGCCGCTTATCATAGCTGCTTTAAATTGGAAAGGATACAAATCAATATTTGTCTTTCCTATTGTATGACCGATTTGTACGGTTTTGCCGCCTATGGCCATTGCTCCCTGCATGACCGGATATGTTGCATTGGTAGCACCCGAACATTCGGCAAACAACGAAATACCTCTTCCATTGGTCAAATCCATTAACATTTCCGATGCATCAATCTTGTCATTGGCCAGCCGGATAGGATCAACCACATAATCAGCCCCCATTTCCAGTGCAAGCTGCCTTCGCTCCTGTGTTGTCTCGAAGCAAATCAGTTTTGCCGCACCACTGGTCTTCATCAGTGCAACTGCTGCCAACCCTACAGGTCCGGCACCAAATACTACAACATGTCCTCCCGGTCGTATGCCGCCGCCGCGTACAAATAACCCATTATAAGCTACACCGGTGGGTTCAATCATTGCTCCGAGTTCTAAAGCAGGCATCTTATCCTCTTTGTAAAGATTTAAAATATCATTTAAAAGATAGCAATACTTGGCTTTTATCGCCACATATTCAGCAAACCCGCCGTCAAATGTCAAACCCGGTTCTTCAAGGTTCTTGCATTGATTAAACATTCCCATACGACATGCATCACATTCACCGCACCAATTCATGGATTCAACACTTACCAGGTCACCAACTTTAATGGATGTTACGTTCTTGCCAATTTCAACAACCTCTCCGGAGAATTCGTGGCCTGTAATAATGGGGTATTTAGAATGTCCGTCATACTTTGTGTACCCATCTTCATCTAACTGAAGTAGATGTGCATCCGTACCGCAAATACCTGCCGCACCTACTTTTAACAGTACTTCATCAGACTTAATTTCGGGAACAGGGCGATCCATTACCGTTGCACTCAGGTTGTGCCATATTGAATTTCCTCTTTGGGATCTCTTTGTCTCACTTTCACGTTTAGAAAGTTTGTAGCCCGGTTTAGGTTTCCAATCAGCTTTAACGTAAAATGCCCTCATTTTGCTTCCTCCTTTAATGGTTATTCAAGGTATATTATTAAGCTGTTGACAAAATAATTAATTAATAGTGTATTTATTTAATATTTTCTTAAAATTTTCATTATATATTAATTTTTATTTTATTATAGCATGGTGATATTCTTTTGTCTACTTTCATTTAAAATTAAATTTTTTTATTTTTTTTAATTATTTATTTAAAAAAAACCATTAAAATACACATCATCTGACTGGAGTTATAGAGGGCATATAATAAAAAACTCCAACATGCCCCATTATTCTACCAAAAGCAATAGGATAGAATAACATAACATGTTGGAGTTTAATCTTCCGTATATCATTTCATTTTTTTTAACAGACTACTTTATTCTGTTTTCCGGATTAAAACCATGGGGGAACATTTGCCCATACACAGGTACACACTTTGTCACTTACATTTTTTTTTAAATGTGGGTCTGACGAATTAAAAGTTATGCTGTCGCCTTTTTCAAGAACATATTCTTTGTCTTTTATTTGAACCACAAGTTGTCCTTCAAGTATTAATCCACATTCACTTCCAGGATGGCAGTAAAGACCTTCGCCGGTGCTGCTGCCAGGATCATAAACATTATAAATAAATTCAATAGGTCCGTTGAGATTAGGATTCAACAAATAAAAATGAATGCCCTTACCAGGTGACAGCATCTTACGCTGATGTTCATGAACGACAGGGTGTACTTCCGGAAAAACAAAATTGGAAACACCATCTATGGTTTGACCATTATTCCCCTTATTCACTTGAGGTTCAGATTGATTGACATCTTCAAAAAAATATCCTACGGGTGTATCCATAGCATTGCCTATTTTTTTAAGGGTTTCTATAGATGGTGATATAATCGCTCGTTCTACTTGACTGATCATACTGACCGTAAGACCGGTTAAGTTAGAAAGATTTACAATTTTTAAATTTTTTTCTTTACGAAGCTCTCGAATTCGATTGCCCAGTGTGATTGATAAATCATCATTACTAATGTTATTGGCCAAGTTAACCACCTCATGTACTTTTGTTTATTTTTTTATATCCATAAAACATTCTTTTTACAAATACTTTCGTATTCTGGTAATAGACCACTAATAATTAAATAAATTCATTGGAAATTAAATATTTGCCTATCTTTTTTATTTAATCACGAAACACAGCTGTTGTCAACTCTGAAATTTCAATAGTTTCTATAAAAGGTGATGCATTTAAATCATACTTAAGTTTTTTGATTTTTTTTTGCATTCATAGTCATTTTATTCAGCTTCAAACCTCTTGAAACAGTGGGAAGAATGCTTAAAAGCAGTTGGTAAAAAACTGAGATGGATCAACAAAAGTAGAGATAAAAAATATCAAATAGACTCAAATACTGCTTTGATGTTCTCAATGGCAAAACGTGCAGCTTCTTCACCGGTAGGTATTGGAAGACATTCAACAGCAATATACCCGTCATAATGAATATCATCAAGTGCTTTTATTATGCTTTTAAAATCAATATGGCCTGAGCCCGGGTATTCTCTATTGCTGTCTGCAAAATGAATGTAGCCAAGCTTACTGCCACAATTTCTGATGGTATCACTGATATTTTCTTCTTCAATATTCATGTGGAAAGTATCCAAATGAATAAATACATTGGGAATATCGTATTGCTCAATAAAATCAATAATTTCTTTTCCTTTACTCAAATAATTTGTCTCATATCGGTTGACCCCTTCAATGAATAATTTGACATGCTTCTTTGATGCATAAACCGCTAGAATTCTTAAATTGTGAGCAAGCCTTTTCTCATAAAAAGTACTCTTATCTCTGTCGGGCAGAACACCTTTTATCCACCCGATGATAATATCTGATTTCAATACTTCTGCAATGTCAATGTATTTTTTTAGACCATTCACAGCTTTATCGACTTTAATTGAATCATCATCAATCAAAGAAACATGCTCCTGGGTATTCAGCCGTCCTGTTACCACAGCAGATATTCTCATATCCAACTCATTGCATACATCTAGTATTTTTTCATAATCCAAATCCACATTTTCTCTTGTATGTACTTCTATTGCAGAATATCCTGCCTCATGTGCTTTTTTTAAGTTTTCACAAATACCTCCCAGCAATAATAAAGGTGCGGTATCCGGAGCAGCATCTGCTGTTGATATTGAGAATTTTATATTGGTCATCCATGCAGCATTACTCATATATTCCCCTCCAAATTTTTTTATCACTTCAAAAATGTAGTAAATATTATTATTTTTGATTAATATTTTATCACCAATTCATTATTTTTTCAATATTAATTAAATTTTAATTAATAATTAAATAAAGAAAACGCTCTTTTGAGCGCTTCCTTTATTCAAGTATTAAAATGGGAGAGAGAACCATAAAGAATATTAAGACGACTCATTCATAAATCGTTTTAAATCTGTTTTCTCGAATGACCATTCCGGGGTTTGAATGATTTCTTGATCGGTCAGTTCATACCATGGGCTTAATTCCGGTGCATTGGGATTAAACAGGATATGTATATCTTGAGCCGGCATATAGCTTTGTGCAAGCATGTAAAGCTTTTGTCCTGTGGATTGTTTTACAGCCATATCCACAACAATTACAGCATGTCCAGGGCTTCCTCCGACAATAAAAACGTCTCCAATCTGCATGTTTTCTATGGGTACTGAGCTGAGCTCCTGAGATAAGGAAATAGTCCCTGCATACATGAATACAAAATCCATATATTTTCGAAATGTTTCATAAGTATCTGATGGATCAGCTTTTTTTACCCAAGAAGTCGTATTGCCGTTGACTTTAACGCGATAGCCTTCCATCCATTTGGCAAAGTCAACTCTGAATCCATTGGTTAGATCGAAATGGATATGATTTTCCTTTTGTTGATGGAATAAATACTCCCCACGCAAACGCATAATGGCATCTGCACATTGTTGTAAATCTTTTGAACCAATATCCATTTGAATAACAGCTTCATAAATTGACGGATTGGCTTTTATCTTTCCGTCATAGTATTGGACCATTTCACCGTGGGATTTTAAAGGTAAGTTTTGTAAGTAGTCTGCAAAAGAATCAGCCGGTGAAGACAAACGTACATAACCTTTGGGCGGATTAAAACGCTCAAGGAGTGTCTCACCATCCTCTTGGAGTAGAGCCATTGAAACAAGGGGCTCGGAAACCGGAGGCTCTTCTTGATGAAGCTCTCCAACATTTTTATCTGAATTATCCTCTTTTTCAGAGAGCTGATTGTAAGAATTCATGCACCCTATAAGCGCTATACTTATGATGAGGAATAGAATATATTTTTTCATAGTTTTCCTTTCTTCATTCAATAGAATAGATAATTTATTATAACAAAAAATATAATAAAAATACTCAAAAAGAAAGCGCCCTTTCGAGCACTTCCCTTTATTTTAAGTATAAAATGGGAGAGAACAATTTTAGTACATCAACTCAATCGGGACCTTTTTCATCCCTTATGTTATTTATTAGTCCCGATCAATTCAATTATAACACAATGATTTTCAAAATCAATACATATTTATTGTCATCAGTAAATTTTCGCTAATATTTTTTACAAAAAAGAAAGCACCCTTTCGAGCGCTTCCTTTTATCTATTTTAAGTATTAAAATGGGAGAGAGACAATGTTATTTATCCGGCCAAATCTTGACATTAGGATCAAGGAGCCATTCATGTTGTGGATCGTTATCTCTTGATGTCCAAGGATTATTGTCTAAGTGCCTGATCATCCAGCAGTAGTACATGGCATATCCAGGTGCTGCCGCTTGTGGGTGTGTTGGACCTCCTGGTATACATAGTATGCTGTTGTGGGTGATTTTATATGCTTCATCTTCAATAAATCCTGCACCAAAACCTTGTTCTTTGTTAAATTTATAGTAATATACTTCCGGTTGTGGATGTCCATGTGGAATATAGCTGGACCATTTTCCGGGATAGTTGATCACCTCACCGATTACCATATTGGAATATGGTGCGTTGTTGTAATCGAAAACCGTCCTTACAACCCGTCTGGCCGTATCTTTCCAAACATTTTCGCCAAACACATCACTTTGACAATCTTCCTGGCTGTAATATACGGCTTCAAATTCTTTATCATTTGTAGTCTTTTCAATCAAAACTTCTGTTTCATCCAGTGCTTCTATAGTAACCTCTACCCCTTTCGGTACATGCAGTACTGCAGGGGTTTCATCAAAAAGGCAAGTTCTTTTTGCCTCTTTTTTTTCGCCATTCCATTTTATACGGATATGGCCTAGTTGTAATAAAAAGGCTGACTCTTTTTGTTGATCTATAAAGGTTGCTTTATCATTTTTCTTCATTTTTTGAACGCCAATGTCCATAAGCATGTTGGTATGCTTATTTTCCATATTGGTCATTTCATTGTATCCATATTGAAGTTCTCCAAAGCTTTCTAACATGACATTCTCCTTAGTATTTAATCATAAATTTTCGAATAATCTTTACAAGGTCATCATAGCCTTGTGCAAACTGTTCCAATGTCTTGTTAACGGCTCCGAATGTATCGAATTCTTTGATTGCCATGCCGTCATATGCTTTGACAAAGTCAGGGATTTGTCTTAATTGCTCAATGTAGCTTTCAGGTACTTCTTCTTCCATTCTTGCTTTCACTTCT
>JANQMT010000117.1:0-20055 GCA_028279945.1 Clostridia bacterium | reverse complement strand
TGTCGCTGTATCTGTTCCTCCGTTTCCATCACTGACTGTATAGGTGAAACTTTCGGTTCCAGTATAGCCGGTGGCTGGCGTGTAATAAACTTCACCTTCTTCTAGAATAACTTCACCATTTTCCGGTTGAGTAACTTGAGTAACTTCTAAACTGTCCCCATCCGGATCTGTATCATTAGATAAAACATTAAGCTCTATTTCATCCGAATCCGCCGGCACATTATATTCATCATCTCCAGCTACCGGGTTATGGTTTACTACTATTACATTATCAATTGGAATATCCATTCCTTCTACAATATGCCACCAGTTCTTTGGAATGTTTCTCCAATTATTCCCTGCCTTATGTTGGAATTTTAATGCACCATATCCACCCCAGTTAAAATAGTCAATTTGATATAAGTATGGGACATCTTTTTCTAAGGATACTGTAGTCGTTTTATCTATATTCTGAGCATTAAAATCATCAAAATACAACTCACCATCTTCGATTTTTCCATCTAAATCTATGTCAACATAAAATCTTACGCCATCATCCATAAAAGCCTTAATTTCAGAAACATCTCTTCGAGGTATCAAATATCCATATATTCTCTGAGCATTTTTACTTTCGTTTCCACCCCAAGTATTTGGTTTTAGAAACGCATCTTCTTCTGCTTCAGGACTAAAGTTATCAGAGCCTATCTTAGATTTTTTGATTACCGGGCTGTCTAGTTTTTGATTAAGGGATTCATTTCTCCATTTTTCTTCATTCTCCGTTGCAGGAAAATCACTAACATCATAATGCTGAGAATATACTACATTTGATTTAAAATAATTTCCTACTACATAAATTCTTGTACCAATATCTTTATTGTATGCATCATCTAAAGCTATATAGGTTATTGTGTACATCCCTTCTGTATTAACATCTACTGAACCCTCCGTTGTAATCTCAATAGAATTATCAATATCGTCAGTTGCCGTTACACCCTCCAAATAGTCTACTGTATCACCTAAAGAGATATAAACTACTTTTTTATTAATTGATAATTCAGGAGCTTCATTATCGACTATTTCAGAAACAATATATGACCTTGAGCCAACATCTGTTTTTCCTGTATCATCGGTTGCAGTATAGGTTATAACATAAGTATCTACTTTGCTTACATCTACTTCTCCAGAAAATGATATTTCAACATTCTTATCAATGTCATCAGTAGCTGTTACATCAAATAAATAGTCAATAGGCTTACTTGTTCCTTTTTCTACTATAATAGTATCCTCATTTATACTAATTTGTGGCGCTACACCTTCTACTACCTCATAATCTCTTGTATCAGTTACAGTATTACCACTATCATCTTCCACAGTGTAGGTTATCGTATAGGTATCTACCACATTAACATCAACTTCTCCGGATATAAATATTTCAACATCCTCATCAATGTCGTCAGTAGCCTCCACATCTAGTAAATAATCAATGGGGGCAATGGTTCCTTTTTCCACTATAATGCTGTCTGGAATTATGGTAAGCTCCGGTGCAGTATCATCATGATTTATGGGCCCATCGGAAGGCTGTGCAGCCCCAGTAATTATATTTATATGCTGAACGATGGTTTCATTTTCTAAAGAATTGTCTTGAAGGTTTACTTCAAAGACCAAATCATCATAGCCTAAATATAAAGTATTGTTGGCAACCGCTAATCCATATTCTCTACTCTTTGGTATGTCTTCTATAATGATTTCCTCTTGAAAATCTGTTAAGTTCACTTTTATTATCTTATAAGGATCTTTCTTTTTTTCATAACCAATATAATATAAATCATCTTTAAAGAACGTTAAATCTCCTATTGGATGATAGCTTAAATCTGTTAGATAATTATTTTCTTGAGTATCAACATTTAAATACATTAACTGCTTTTTCTTCTCAGTTATATAGTACAGATTATCATTTCCATCTGAAGCCAATCCTTCAGCATTTGAAGTAATTGAAGCAAAAACGTCATCCTTTTCATTTAACACATCATAATAAACTTTCTTTTTTTTCAAGCCAATTAATACTCCATCATCAAGAGATGCAATATCAGTGAATTCTTTTGATAAATCTGGGTTGGCAATTTCTGACTTTCCTGTGGAAGGAAAAAACTTAACGATTACACTATTTTTAGCTGCTAAATAAATGTATTCACCATTTTCAACAACATTAGGTTGATCAGGAATTGTTGGTACTTCTATTATAGGTGTAGGTACAATTGGAGGTAATCTTTCTTCAATTCGATAGATTCTTGTGGCACTATCTGTGTTGCCATAATCATCTGTCGCTGTATATGTGATTGTTGTATCTCCTAATTCATCAGTATCAACTTCGACAATATCTTTTGTAATGTCTATTTTAATATCATTATCATCTTCTGCTGTTACACCCTCGAAATAATTTACTATACTATCTCCTTGATTAACTGTAACTATCTTAGGGTTAACAGTAATCACAGGATTTTGATTGTCTACAACTCTATAAATTCTTGTAGCACTATCTGTATTTCCAAAATCATCTGTTGCCGTATATGTGATTGTTGTATCTCCTAATTCATCAGTATCAACCTCGACAGTATCTTTTGTAATATCTATTTTAATATCATCATCCTCTGCTGTTACACCTTTGAAATAATTTACTATACTGTCTCCTTGATTAACTATAACTACCTCAGGATCTACAGTAATTATTAGATCTTTATCATCTTCAACATTAGTTTCTGGTTTAACGGGAGGTTTCTCTACATCTATATCTGATGGTGTTCCGTCATCATCAGATTCTGCTGGTTGTGCAGGTGATTCTTCCTCATCATTTTGATCAGGTTGGACAGGTGGTTCTTCCCCATCATTTTGATCAGGTTGCACAGGTGGTTCTTCCCCATCATTTTGATCGGATTGTTCAGGCAGTTCTTTTTCATCAACCTCTATTGCAGAGTGTGTTCTATTAGACGATGATTTCCCATGATTTTCACTTGACTTTTCTGTTTCTGCATAGGCAAAGGAGGACGCAGAAAAACTAGCTCCGAAACCAGTGAATATCATAGCTATACAAAGAATAAACGCAATAGCGTTTCTTGCTTTTTTAACAAAATTAGATTTCATCATCATTGCCTCCTTTAACTAGTTATTAATTGAAAGTCGTTAAATTATATTTACAAATAAAAAAAATGTTTTTTGAGACGCAAAAAAGAGCCATACAATGACTTTGTTTCAAAAAACATTTCTACATATAATATTTGTATATTATCCAAATCTTCTCATCATTTTTTTTCTATCTATCAAGAATATAAAGTTTTATTTTATTATAACAAAAATCAACAAACTGAGCAATTAGAACGTACACTTCCATCCAAAATTCTAACAAAATAAAATAATTTATATCGATAAAAAAAGTCATTATGTTGATTGACGTTAATAACTTGTGAGTCTACTTATTATATAATATGAGAGGGATCAAAAATATTCTATCCTTAATAAACTTTATCAGCTATATAATCATTGGAATTTTTTTCATAAATAACACTAATTCCTTTTGATTCATAGGCTGCATCAGCTGTGGTATCTACAACGGTCCAACTGCCATCAATCAAAACTTCATTCCAAGCATGATAATTACTTGTTACTTTGCTATTTCCTTTTACAAGCTTAGTTGGAATATTCACACTTCTAAGCATCGCTGCAGTCAAAGAAGCATAATCGTAGCAAATACCTTTTCCTTCTTCTAAAGTAGCTTCAGCTTCAGGATTGTAACGGTTGCTTATGCTTCTAGCTTTATCATTGTCATATGACACGTTTTCTACAACGTAATCATATATAGCTATAACTTTTTCTTTATCAGCCTCAATATTTTCAGTTAATTGATGAGCTAGTTTTGTTGTAGCGGAATCACTATCCCATTTAACATTTTGAGAACTTGAAAGATATACATTATTATCATTAGCATTAAGAGAAAAACTCTTTGAAGATACAAGCTTGTATTTCTTGCCTTCAACTTTTTGGTATAAACCAGCTGTATATTTTCCATTTCCCATTTGCAAGGGAAGATCATCGCTTTGTGAAAAAACGTTATAAGTATACTGCTCAGAACCTTTTTTCACAATTACTTTAAAGTCAGAATAATTGTTAGCTTCAAGATTGATGCTAACTGTGCTACTTTCAGTATTGACCTTTATAATTTCACTATCAGCATAAACTGATCCCGTTACCATTAATAAGAATATTAACGATATTACAAAAGTTAATACTATTTTTTTCAATATGTAATCTCTCCCTTAGCATCTGGCTATCTTCTTTCGAAGACCCTATAGTTTTGCGTCCCTACTTCACAGTAGGTTTGCCCTTGTTTGGGAAAGAAAAGTTAAAAAAACTTCTCTTTCGATAACTGGCTGTCTTATCATTTCTGACTTAGACCCTATAGTTTTGCGTCCCTAGCTTTCACTAGGTTTGCCGTTTCGTGAAAAGTACTTAGATTACATGGTAATCAAAGACTTCTCTGGTAGCTGGCTATCATAACTTATTTTCATAAGTCTTAGACCCTATAGCTTTGCGTGACATACTTTCGTATGCTTTGCTATTAACAGAATAATTTGCGGTCAACACTGACTGCACTTTGACTACCCTCTCAATTGCATTATAACATATTTGGGGAATAGAAATCATTAAATTTTCCGATTTTTTAACAACTTTTGTCTTATTTTACTCATTACACAACTGGGTTATTGGTATTGCAAGTCATCTTATTATCTTATTACTTGTTTCAGATTGTTTTCTAATATTTCAATCGTGCCGCTATTTCCGTCTACTTTGACCAACTGGCCATCTTCCAACAATTGTGTAGAACCTGCTAATACCACTGCCGGAATACCATACTCTCTAGCCACTATAGACCCGTGAGACATGACGCCGCCTGACTCCATTATCAATCCACCGGCTAAAATAAACAGCGGTGTCCATGATGGATTTGTTGAATAGGTAAGAATGATATCTCCTTTTTCTAAGGAGGCAGCATCCGGTTTCATCATTTTTTTTATCCTGCCTATTGTTTCACCTGGCGCAACAGCATATCCTTTTAATCCTTGTTCCGTATTGGACGGTCCATAAACACATTCACCTTTAGATGTCATAATGGGTGGCAGATGATGGACTTGTTTATTCTGCTCATAAGCCAATTTATTATTTTCAATTAAAGTTTCAAGATTATCAGACGGATTCACTATTAACACTTCATTCATAAATGCTACATCTGACGCTAGAGAGATTCTGCCTTCTTTTTTCAGGATTTCCCCTATTATTAATAATTGTTTTCTTAAAAATTCGTTCATCCTCATCAAGTCAAACTTAGGCTGTTCCCTTAAGCCGGCAAGCTTTCTATAGTCATTCAATGCATTAAAAACTTTTTGAGCCGTTTTTTGATTTGCTTTATCGCATATCTGTGAATATATTTTACTTATTTCCAGTTCGGCTTCTACAATTTCATCTTTCATCTGTTTTTCCAAAGCATCAAAATTTGATGAGTTCATATATCCTTGGATCATTTTAATGACGGTTTCCGGTTCCTCATTCCATCTTGGTGTTCCTATATCCATTTCAACATTACCTCTATGTCCATAACGTTTCATAAATTCTCTAATCTTTGGATGATGGGCATTAAGTTTTTCATTAAGATTTTGTTGAAAAAATTGTGCCAGTTCTAGCATTTCATGCCCCATAATAGTAGTAGGATTGGTTGGCATAGAACGGCGTATTCGTTCAAGGTCGCAATTGATTTGATACTTTTTGATGATTTTTTCAGCTTTTTTTATGGCCATAAAACCATAGGCACAATAGCTGTATTGTATAAAAGAAAACTTCATCATAATGGGTTGTGCCTTTCTGATGGCTTTGATGATTGCTTCAGGTGTATTAGCATTATTAAATAGCCTTTGTATGGTCTCAACCGTTTTATCACCATATTTTTTTGCAATATCGGCTGCCGAATCAGGATATTTTTTCCCTTTTAAAAATCCTTTTACCATTGGCAGATAAATATGCTTAAACATCCTAAAGGGCAATCTGGCCGGTAAACGAAATTTTACATCCGACTTTTTCAAAGAACTTTCATTTCTTGCCATGACTTCCATTAACCCTTCACCAACAGAGGGATCTTTCACACTTATCTTGTCTGCTAAAGGCTGCCACCATTTTTTCCGTCCCATAAAAACAGTTAAGTCAATATATAACCTTCCTTCAACGAAACTCAGCCATTTCGGATAGTTACATGGCCTTCCGGTTAAAAGAGAAAATGCTTCACTAAAATAATAGTTCTGGGTTTCCTGTCCTATTGTTGTCATAGGTTCCTTTACCCCTTGTGATACCGTATTAAAGTCCACATAAATATGAACAGGATCATTACAGCTGTCTCTGCTTTCATCGGGAAGAGGAAAAAGAGTCGTAATAGGGCGTGCTTGTAATATATAAAGTTTTCCTTTACTTATGGTCCATTCAATATCCGCCGGCTGATTTAAGCTTTCTTCTATTTTTTCCAGTTGATTAGCCAGATCATTAACGGCTTCATCCCATAAGCACTTTTCTTTTCTTTTTTCATCTGAAACAGGTTGTGTTTTTACACCTTCATTTACAGTAACCACTTGATTGGCTTTGTCTCTAATATCGTACTGTTTTATGGCTTTTTTACATTTATCAAAAATAATATTATCAGAGGTTACAAGTCCATTTACTACCCCTTCGCACAGTCCCCATGCTGCATCAATAACCATTTCATCTCGTCTTCTGTTTAGCGGATTAGCAGAGAATGCAACACCAGAGATATCTCCTGCTATCATTTCTTGAATGAGTACGCTATGTGAGGGCTTCTTTATGTCAATGTTATTATTGAATTTATAACTTTTAGATCGTTCATTCCAAAATGATGCCCAGCAAACTTTTATTGCTTTTTCAATATTTTGAATCCCCTTTACATTGAGCACTGTCTTGTACTGGCCTGCAAAAGAACTATCCTTTAAATCTTCAGCACTTGAAGATGATCTCACTGCATAATATTTATCCGGCTGAATATTATTCTTCAATGCATCTATTAATGTTTTTTCCATTGGCACATTATTAAACCAATGATTGCACTGTGATTCATTTAATTCAGAGCATTGCAGCTTTTCATGAAGTTCTGCATCATTATTTTTCAGTTGAATTAAATATTGACCCAATGCATCACTTGTAAAGACAAAGCCTGGTGGAACATTTACACGTTTTTGTCTTAATAAGCCAATTTGATAAGCTTTCCCTCCTACCTTATGAAACATCTCTTTTTTTATTAAATCCAAACTAACAGATAACATAAGCGTTCTCCTTTCTAAAATTTCTTTTATTAGTCAACTAAAAATGTCTTTTAATCTTTTAAATAAACCTTTTCAAGCTGATTTAATATTATTTTTGAAAAACCAAATTGTCCTTTTTTTATTCCTAAGATTCTTTCCATGGTATCTTCATAGAAACAAATTTTGTTTTTAATGCGATCCATAACTTCAGGATTTTTATTGTCATGGGCTAGTAATTTTGATACGCTGGTATTCATCAGCATAATCATATTTACCCATAGTTCTGCTGCTTCCGAAGGATAATCGTTATGAAACAACCCTTCGGAGATACCTTGTTCTATGATTTCTTCATAGGGTTTTTTGATGTTGTGAAACGTACTGTCCATAATCTTTTGTATCAGCTTATGGTTGCCTTCGGTCTCAAAAACTTTGATAATATTAAACCTTTTCTCACGTGATTTTGACTTAAAATTAACCAATTCCAATATAAGTTGATTCATTTTTTCTAATGCATTCAATTGATTATTTTTTATGATCTTTTCCGGTATCCTCAATGCCAGATGGATATATCTCTGAGTAAGATTTTCCAGTACTTCTTCTTTGGATTGAAAATGATGGTAAAAACCTCCTTTTGATGCGCCCACTTTATTACAGATTGCATTTACAGAAGTATGTTCATATCCCTCCTTAATAAATAATTCTAATGCAGCATCCATCAATTCTTGTTTTAAATCATCTGACTTAACCCTTCCCATGTTTTCTCCTTTCTCTGATGATGAATATATATATTTTTCTTTAGCAGTTTATTTTTTATTAGTTTCTATATGAGTTCTTTGTGGTTTATTGTCATAGTCAGAACAGACCGACGGTCGGTATGTTTGTATAATATCATATATATTAAGTATCGTCAACATATGTGAAAAACAAAAAACCACATAGACTTTTGTGGTTTTGTGATTCTTTATATAAAATTGGCATTGCCTAGGCTGTTTTAATCTATCTAAATTATAATAACATGTATTGTGTTAACTTATATCACATTTTTTTCATACAAATCCATTACTTCCTCAAGACTTGGAATAGCAACTCTACCACCTATTTTTTCAACAGATAACGCTGCAGCAATAGAGGCCATTTTAATGGTTTTCATGATATCATAGCGTTGAGTCATACCATAAGCAAAGGCACCATGAAAAATGTCTCCGGCTCCGGTACTATCAACTGCATTGACCTTATAGGTTTTCTGATGCAATATTTCTCCATCTTGTTCCAGAAGGCATCCTTTTTCACCAAGTGTAATAACAATATTTTTATCATTAAGTCTTCTTAATTGATCAAACGCATGCATTCTGCTATTTTTTGATTCTAACTCATGCAGCCCGGTATATTGCTTAGCAAAGTCTTCTGAACACACCAAGTAGTCCACCATTTTTGAAAGGATTTCAGTTCTCTCATTAAAAGAACCTCCATCCAAAATGGATATGGCATCAGGATATTGATTCAACGCTTCTAAGGAAGCTTGAAGTTCATGTCCATCTACTAAAATAGTGTGGACTTTATGATTATCAAACTCGATTCTATTGGACTTTTTATTCTTATCATCATGGTTAAATAGTGTTCTGCTTCCATTTTTACTATTGGCTAATATAAAGCTAAATGGTGTAGAATAGTTTTCATCTACAACCAAATATTTTAGATCAACACCTACATCTTTTAATTCTTTTTTAATCTTTAATCCATACGAATCATTTCCCACACATCCGGCATATGTACATCTCATTCCCCATTTGGCGATTAAATAAGCTGCATTCCCTGCAGGGCCTCCGCCACATTCGAAAACTTCTTTTATATTATATTTTCTGTTTTCTATTGGAAAAGCTTCCACAGGCAGCGTTATATCATAAGAAGAATGTCCAATACACAATACTTGTCTCATACCCATATCCTCCTGATATTAAATAATATGCTATTTTTCCTTTATTTCTAATTCATAAAAGGATTGTATCTGGTTCATACTGTTTTTGCCTGCCATTATTATACGCTATATGAATGCTTTTAAAAAGCATGAACGGTATTAAAAAAACATCACTATCTTGTTTTATTCATTTTAATATGCAAAATATCCACCAAATGTTAATATTTGTTATTAGAAAAAGTTGAATTATTTAGTAATTTGTAGTATATTGTTAATACAAAATTTTCAACTTATTCAATTTTGCTATTATTACCTTTTTTGTGATTAAAATTAGGAGTTGATTAGAATTGATTAAGATCATTTTACCTGAAACAAGTGACACTATTTTTAGAAATAATACGCTTCCAACCCTTTCTTATGTCTCTGAAAGTAGTAATCAACCTGAATGGTTTTATGCCATGCACAGGCACAAGAACTTATGCGAAATCGTTTTTATTAAAGAAGGAAAAGGTGATTTTATTGTCAACAATGTTCCTTACGAAGTTTCTAAAGGTGATATTTTGATATATAACAAAGGCATATTGCACCAAGAATCTTCAAATCCAGAATACCCTTTAAAAGCTGTTGTATATGGTATACAAAATATCTTTCTAAAGGATATTGAAGATAATTGTATCTTACCACACAACATTTCTCCTGTTATCAAAGCTAATACGCACAATCATACCGAAAAAATAGAAAAGTATATATTTGATATTTTTGAAGAATGTTCTACTCAATCTCAAGGGTTTGAGTTCATTTGTCAGAATATATTGGCTTCCCTTATAATGATTATTACAAGAATCATCTCTGAAAAAGTAAACATAGTTGAACAAGACTCAGATATAAAGTCACTGACCTATCAAATGAAGCAATTTATGAACGAAAATTATATGTGCGATATAAAATTAAAGGATATTGCAAATAAATTTTATATCAGCCCTTGGTACTTAGCACATATGTTAAAAAGAGAATTAGGTTTTTCTCCTATTCGTTATATCATTAATAGAAGAATAGGTGAAGCGCAAAAATATCTGTTATCAACGGATATGTCTATCTCCAAGATTTCTTGTCTTGTAGGTTATGAAAATGTTAATTATTTTAATAATCTGTTCAAAAAGACGGTAGGGCTTTCACCTGGTAAATTTAGAGATTTGTATAAGCCTGACCTGGCATCATCAGATGAATAAAAAATAGTAATAAAAAATCTTCCTTTTTAAAATGGAAGATTTTTTATATTCTGTTTAACAATATCTTTTTCTTATCATCGAACTCTTCTTCAGTCAGTATGCCTTCTTCTTTAAGTTTTGCTATTTCTCTGATTTGTTCTGTAATGGATTTTGTTTTATCTATGATTTCCTTTTTCTTCAATCCATCATTATTTTCGTTTTCTTCGTTTAATTCTTCGTTACCTGCATTCACTTCATCTTCAATTATTTCTTCTTCAACCGTCTTCTCTTTTCCTGGCAAAAGGGCTTTTAGGATGCTAAGATTATTAAATCCAAATTCAATTAACCGATCCTCTCCTTCATCATCTTTACACCGCATGGTAATCCTTCGAGTATCATAGGTTACAATTTCCGTATTACCATTTTCATTGGCTCTTTTACTTTCTGTGATTTCTCCTTCTGCCATAAAATGGTCTATATTATTTTTAGGTATTTTTACTAAATTAACTTTTGACATAAATATTGGTTTTATTGGTGCATCGCAAGGAAATAAACACAGCGAACTATCTTCATCCATCCAACAATACTGCTGACCCTTTAACAAGTTGAGTTCACCTTTATTATAATCAACAATATAATGACTATCAGGAATCACAATAGATTTAAATTTTCGATCATAGGCTTCTTGAGCTTTTTGTTTAAGCTGAAGTGCCTTTTTTTCTCTTAATTGATCAGTATTCCTATTTGAATCTGTTAATACGATAGCTCCTGCTATACAGGAAAAAAGAATAAGACATAATGACAAAATAACACTATCTGTTACGATACCGATAAAAACTGAAATGATACAGCCTGCTACGGAGATAAAAAAGCCCAATTCTTTCCACTCCTTTGAAAGAAACTTTGACATCATTATACATATTATAACAATTATTAGCAACAAAACATTTTTCACTTTTAACATAAAAAAATCCGTATATTCTTGTATTTTTTAAGGTTTTTACGTATTATAAATGAATGAAAAATTTTGTACTCCTGTAAAGGAAAAATAAAAATATAAATTGCTATATAATAGCTACAAATATTTGCAAAATTCTCTGTACCTATTAAATCATATTCAATATAATAAAGTTATACCTTGTACAATGGAGAGTTAAAATGCTTAAGTGGGATTTGTCAAATTATAATCTGGAGGATCGTTTTTTTATAAGATTACTTTATTTGGCTATAATCGTTGCGGTTATATCAATTATTGGCAATATTATTATTCAATTGCCTTTTTATTCAAATTATAAATGGTTTGTAGTTATTTTCATCTCATATATAGCAGCTCTTAATGTTTTACAAAACAAGCGTATATTATTTTGGAAAAATGTGATTTTTTTTATTATTGTTTTCTTACTGCTTCCAAGCGGGTGGATGATTTATGGTGCTTATAATTACCTAACCATGTCTTATGCATCTCTTATTTGCATTGCTATCTGCTTTCTTCTCGAAAAAAAACTACGTCTCTTTTATTTAGTGAGTGAATTCTCGGTTATTGGTATTTTATTCATAATGAATGAGAAGCTTCCTATCGCCTTTAGAAACACCAGCAACGCAACTTATGCCCTTGATTTAGTCTTTCAGATTCCGTTAACTTTTGGAGCTATCGCATGTATTTCAATAAGTTATGCCAATGCATGGCGAAAAGAACATCAAATGCTGGAAAAATTATCTAAGGAAGATGATTTAACAGGCGTCTATAATCGTCGTTTTATCTTTCAATATTTGGATCAATTAAAAAGCCAGAAAAGAGATGTTCAAATCGCTATGCTGGATATGGATAATTTTAAAAACATTAATGATGAACTAGGTCATATGGCTGGAGATAAAGTCATCTGTCAAGTATGTCAAGACATACAGTATATTTTTAAAGACTATGGTATAATAGGACGTTATGGCGGGGATGAATTCATTATTATCATAGAAGATTTAAGCGTAAACGAATGTATAGCAAAACTAGAACAGCTAAGAAGTATACTAAAAAATTCTTCCAACTATAACCACTATCCGATTACTTTTAGTTGCGGACTAGCAACCTTTAAATCGGACAGTAACATTGATGAAACTTTATCCCATGCGGACAAGCTTTTATATACCATTAAACACACCGGTAAAGACGGCATAGCCAGTAAAATATCTTAAAATTCCAGTAAAGCATTCTTCCAAAAGCTTGGGTAAAATTTTTTCAAGAAAATCCATTGTCGTTTCATGTGCTCATATCCGGATTCTATTTCAGATCCATAAGCTTTTTCTATTGAAATCAAATCCTCAATACCATTTTCCATACAAGCTTTTGTCAAAGCTATTGAACTTTCCATAGCAATAGAAATACCTTCTCCAAATGGGTTTAAAAAACCTGCAACTTCTCCAGCAAATAATACCTTGCCTTTACGCAGCAGCACTTCATAATTGGGGAATACACGAGGCAAACACCACGCTTCTGTTTTAGTAATTTCATTTAACTGAAACCCTTTACTGTTTTCAAGAAATTGTATAAATACTTCATGGTATCTTTTTGCTTCCAATAGGGTTTTAGCAATAGTGCCTATTACAATCTGATTATTTTTTGTATTTATCCACGCATCGTATTGAGAGAATTGAGAAGATATGTAGGCATAGAATTTAGATGGATCTGTATCTGCAAATCCTTTATAAAATTTTTGATAAGTTATCACTTTATCTTGTTGTTCAGCATTGATTAATCGTCTTGAAGAACCATTAATGCCATCACAAGCAAGCACTACTTTTGCATGTACTGTATCAACTCTATTGCCTTTTATAGTTAATTCAACACCACTGCTGATTTCATTTATTTTTATAACTTTTGAACAATCTCTTAGAACAGCGCCTCTTTCTTCCGCTTTTTTTGCTAACCAATGATCGAACTTATCTCTCAATATATTAATTCCTTCATCAGGATAATCTTGTTCTTCCAAATCCTCTTTAATAATTACAATTCCGTTTGTATTATTGGGTACACACTTAACTTCATCCGGAATTGTTCCTATTCGTTCTTCTATTATATTGACTGATTTTTTTATTAATACACCTGAACAAGATTTATTACGAGGCAAACTACATGATTCTACCAGCAATACTTGATAATCTTTTGCAAGCTCAAAAGCAGCCATACTTCCTGCCGGTCCTGCACCTATAACCACCACATCATATTTTTCAACCATAACGATCCTCTTCCTTTATCTGTTTGCATAATATTCATTGTATCATGAAGGACAAATAAATATAATATCTTTGTACGCTTCTTTTGTATCAAATAATTGCAATTCTTTCAATTGTATATTAGAATTAGAAAAAGAAACTGGAGGAGGAAACGTGATATGGGTCAGAAAATACTTTCAATTCTTGTGAATAATCATCCAGGTGTTACAGCAAGAATATCAGGTTTATTTTTGAGAAGAGGATATAATATTACAAGTTTTACTGGAGAGGAAACAGCTTCTCCAGAAGTTTCTAGAATTACGGTATCCGTAGATACGGAAGAAGAAAATTTTGAGCAAATACGACATCAGGTATTAAAGCTATATGATACCAAAAAAGCAATTGAACTAAAAAAAGAAGAATCCATCATAAAAGAATTAGCTTTGGTCAAAATAAAATATACAGATGAGCTTAATGATGACCTTGAGAAATGGAGAGAAAAATACGAAGCAATTGTAATCGATTCTGATTCATGTGTTATTACTTTTCAAGTATGCAATACCAAAGAAATGATTGATGAATTTTATTTGGAAATTAGGCCATATGGCATTATTGAAACCATTCGAAGCGGTATTATTGCACTTTCAAAAGGCAAGAAAAATATATATGAAGATTAATAAAATACATGAGGTGATGGCCCAAGGCCATCACCCTTCTTTTAAGCATATATAAAACCGGCATACTGAGCTTGCTTATTTTAATTCGAATAACCTTTTATATTCACTATACCCTTCTTTCTCCAAACGATCTTTAGGTATAAATTTTAATGCAGCAGAATTAATGCAGTATCTGAGACCTTTAGTCCCTGGGCCGTCGTTAAAAACATGTCCTAAGTGAGAATCGGCATATTTGCTTCTGACTTCAGTACGAATCATACCATGGCTTTTATCTATTTTTTCTATAATATTTTCATTTTCTATTGGTTCTGTGAAGCTTGGCCAGCCACATCCTGAATCGAATTTTTCTTTTGAAGAAAACAAAACTTCTCCGGAAACAATATCAACATAAATCCCTTCCTTATGATTCTCCCAGTATTCATTATTAAAGGGTGCCTCAGTTCCGTTATTTTGTGTCACTTCATATTGAATAGGCGTAAGCTTCTTTTTCAATTTTTCATCCTCTAGTTTTTTATAATTAAATTTATCCATCTTTCTATCACCTTTTCCTATATTATTTAATTTTATCTTTTTATTATATATTGCCTTTAATAAATATATTAATCATATTTATTACTTCTAATTTCCCAATTGAATATATGGTTGTAAATAAAAAACCAGCTTTTTCAGCTAGTTCTTTATTAATCAATTTTTATGGTTGTTGTAGTGTTTGTTTTCCTTAATATTTTCCAAAGTTGTCTTCGTTCAAAGAAATTTTCAAATGATTATTGGCCTCATTAGGCGAATCAATCATTATTGTCTCTTTAGAGGCACTGATTAAGCTTTTATTTGAATTTTTTACTTTAAACTCTTGGATAATGCACATAAGACCTTGCGCTTCCCCAGCCATTTTTTCACTTGTTGATGCGCTTTGTTCAGCCGTTGCTGTGTTGGTTTGTGTTACTTGAGATATTTGGTCCACGCTTTGGTTAATCTCTCTTATACCATTTGCCTGTTTAATAGATGCATCTGCAATAACACCAACAATCTCTACCGCATTGGAAACACCTTCAACAATTTGCCTCAAAGCTTCAGCTGTATCATTTGCAATTTTATATCCTTCTGTCACCTTATTAATAGAATTATCTATTAAATCTGTTGTTTCTTTAGCTGCTTTTGCACTTCTCTCTGCTAAATTTCTTACTTCTTCTGCCACAACAGCAAAACCTTTACCGTGTTCACCGGCTCTTGCAGCTTCAACTGCTGCATTCAGAGCCAATATATTGGTCTGGAATGCTATTTCATCAATGACTTTAATAATATTGGATATATTCATTGAAGAGTTTTTAATCTCAGTCATAGCTTTAAGCATTTCATCCATTTGTATATTTCCGTTCTGTGCATCCGCTTTGGCTTTCGTTGATAACTCATTGGCTTTATTTGCATTTTCTGCGTTTTCTTTGGTTTGATCTAACATTTCTGTTATGCTTGCACTGATTTCTTCTACTGATGCGGCTTGTTCGGATGATCCTTGTGACAAGTTTTGGCTGGATGAAGCTACTTGCTCAGCACCTGATTCTACTTGCTCTGATGACACAATAATTTCGTTAAGTACTATGTTAAATTGGTTGACAATATGATTTATCGAGTCTTTAAGCAATATAAAATCGCCCATATACGCTCTAGTAATTTCCACAGTAAAATCTCTATTGGCCATTTTAGATAATATATCAGATATTTCTCCCAAATATCCCTTTATTGCTTCTCCTGTATCGTTAAGTGCATTTTTAATCTTTGCATGGTCACCTTTATACGCTCCCTCTACCTTTGCACTCATATTTCCTTTTGCCATTTCTTCCAACACTTCCGATGCCTCTTGAATTGGCTTAACGACTGCATCCAAAGTATTATTTATACCGCTTACTATTTTCGCATAATCACCTTTATGCATATTGGCATCTGCTCTTGTGTTTAACTTACCTTCTACGGTTGCATCGACTAAAGCATCGGTGTCTTTAACCAATCGATCTATGGCCTCAATACACTTATTAATATTATCTTTCAAATCATTAAAATCACCATTAAATGTTTCTGTTATTTTTTCTGGTATATCACCATCACTTATTCTATATATGTAATCTGCAGCTGCATTTAACGGATTAATAATGGCATCAAGAGTTTTATTTATCCCAGAAACAATATCTTGATATCCACCCTCAAATTTATCTACATGACCTCTTACAGACAAATTTCCTTGTAAAGCTTCTTCTGTCAGTGTACTCGTCTCACTGACTAACTCTTTAAGGGTTTTTACCACTTGCTTCATACTGTTGGCCAATACATCATTTTCTGATTTTGGTACTACCTTCACGGTTAAATCACCTTTTGAAATTTTGTCTGCATTTTGGGACTGTTCAGCTATGTTATCCACCATTTTACCAAATGCGCTCATAAGCTCGCCTATTTCGTCTGATGACCTCTGCTTAACGTCTACGTCTATATCCCCTTGCGCTAACTTATCTGCTGCAATAATAACCTTTTTTAAAGGCTTTAGAATAAGTATATTCACTAAAACCATTATGATTGTAGAGACAACAAAAAGATTAATACCAGTGGATATATAGACAGAAAAGCTGCTGTCTAATACATTGATTCTCTGTATCCATTTATCAATAAAAATAGCAATTGTAGGGCTGACTAATAATGAGATGATAATACTTACAAGTATTTTTACTCTAATACTTAACTTTATTTTCATTTAAATATTATCCTCCTTCTTTCTCTTTTTTTTTTGATACGCCCACCTAAATTTTAATCATTCCTCCCTCCTTCCTTTTAGACAATAAAAAAATCTAAATTCGGCAGCTGGCTGCCATTTCAAAGGCCCTTTAGCTTTGCGTCTCACCCTTTCGAATGATTTGCTTTTTCGTGTTAGATTTTAAATCAATTTTTGTCATCTATTTATGATGTTACTCTAAATCCTACGACTTTTCAATAAAACAAGTCATAATATTTCAAATTTATTGAAAATTTTACATGTCAAATATTTTGTATCTTTTCTACATACAAAAAACAAGGGATATCAACATTTCCCTTGTTTTCTAATCCAACTTATTATGATATGTATCAAATTGAAGTATACACCTAATATCTATAAGCTCTAATTTCCTTTACTTCATCATCATCCATATTTAATCCTATACTGTCACCTTTTTTAAGAGCTGATAATTTGACTGTATTATCATTTAGATAGATTTTTACATCATCATCCAGTGAATATAATTAGACTTGAGTATTAATCTTTATTGCGATCATTTCTTCTTCTAAGTAGATATCATATAGCTTTCCATCAATGATGTCTTCATCAATATCTCTGTCAACCGATATTTCTATGACATCGCCATCCTCCGTTATGACTTCAACTTCATCACCAATTCTTAGATCTTCTATCGATCCATCTTCATCATCAAACTTTACTTCATAGTTATCCTCTACTTCAAATTTAATAACTTTAGATGTGTAAACCCAAAATTTATATTCATCATCATCTTCGCTTATTAAGATAACTGATCCATTATACTCTCTGGAATCTATTTCTTCATCTACTTCGATATATACTATTTTATCTTTTGCATTAACTTTTACTTTAACTTCATCGCCTACTTCTATATCCTCTATATCCCCTTCTTCGTCATCTTCAAATACTACTTCAACGTCATCTGCGATATCAAAACGTTTATCTTCACTTCCTACATCAATTTTTATCCATTCATAATCATCATCTATTTTTTCGACTTCACCTTCATATTCATTATATAAATCTCTATCAACCTTAATATAAACGGCTTCATCATCATCATTAACCTTTGCTCTTACATCATCCCCTACTTCAATGTCTTTTATGGATCCTTTTACATTATCTTCAAAAATAACTTTGGTACTGTTTACGATTTCAAATTTTTCATCATCAATTTCTATCCAGTTATATTCATCGTCTATGTCTGTTACTTCTCCATCATATATTACATATTCTTCATCATCTTCATCAATTTTACCTTCTAGCCTAGCCACCATAACAGCCATTTCTGCTCTGGTTACTGCATTGAAAGGTCTGAATGTTTCATCTTCATATCCTTTTATAATACCTTCATTATTAGCGATATAGATGTAGCCCACTGAACCCTGTGGTATAAATGAAGCATCAATAAAATCAAGATCAGCATCCATATGCTCTTGTGATTCATCTTCCTCACCGATTGCCCTAACAAGATATTTTGCTACCTCATGTCTTGTAGCAGGATCATTAAGCCTAAAATACAACACATCTGCCTCATCTAAAATACCCTTATCTTCGGCTAATGCAACATAACCATATGACCATTCTTGCAGATAATCTTTAAGGTCAAACTTTTTCTTACCTTCTTTAATATCTTCTAAATACTTACATGCTTCATCTTCTTCTCCCATTATCCTTAAAGCCATAACAATAGCTTCAAGTTTTGTAACAGATCTTTTAGGCGCAAACAGACCATTGCCAATACCCCTTATTACACCTTTTTCTGCCATTCTTTCAATGGCATCTTCAGCCCACTTGTATCCATCAATATCAAAGAACTTTTTTGCAATTCCTTGTGACATGCATGCTTTATTGGATAATCCAGGAGGTGACCAATTGCGACAGCCATCCTTCCAAGAACCAGCAAACGCTACTGTGGTTGCTGAACAAATCAGTGTTAACACTAGAATAATCGATAAAATCTTTTTCACTATTCTATCCTCCTTATTTTATGACTATAATAGAATACGAAAACGATAAAGTATTTAGGTGCCTTTACAAAAATAATAAATTATTTTTGTATTACCAATTTCAGGTAAACTTTAATTTGTATATATTATATGCCTATAATACCGCCGCTGACATCAACAATAGATCCGGTTATATAGCTTGCTGCATCGGAGACCAGAAACACGGCTGCTCTTGCAACTTCATCTGCATCAGCTATTCGTCCTATGGGAATTTTTTTTTCATACTTCTCCTTGTTTTTTTTCAAACTTTCAGCAATCATATCCGTATATATCATCCCCGGTGCAACTGCATTGACTCTTATTCCATAGTCTGAAACCTCTTTGGCAAGAGAAAGCGTAAAGGTAACAACGCCTCCCTTACTAGCAGCATAATGTGTTTTTCCCGTTTTTGATCCGTTGTATGCCGCTTGTGATGCAATATTTACAATGTTTCCTACTTGCCCATTACGAATCAGCAGATTCACCATTTCTCTGCTGGTCAGAAAGGTTCCTGTCAAATTGGTGCAAATGACGCTTTCCCATTCCTCTAAAGTCATATCCTTTATCATGGATATAGGACATATGCCAGAGTTGTTTATCAATATGTCTATATGCCGGAAATGTCTTTGCACCTCTTCAAACATACTTCGGACCTGGTTTTCTATTGTTATATCGCCATATACAGTCATTACCTCTGTGCCAAACTTATCGTAAATCTCGCTGGCTACATTGTCGGCTTTTTTCGGATTGTTTCTGTAGTTGACCGCCACTTTTGATCCTTCGGCGGCAAGAGCAATGCAAATAGCCCTTCCCAAGCCCTGTGAGCCGCCCGTTATCAGAGCTACTTTATTTTTCAGCCTGAGTTCCATTTCGTACTCCATGGGGATTCAAAATTTTTACAGATCTACTGGCACCTATTGTGGTTCCTCCGGCTTGGATAACAGATACCGCAGAGCTGTAAT
>JANQMT010000173.1:0-17368 GCA_028279945.1 Clostridia bacterium | reverse complement strand
AAAAAGTACTAGAAAAATGAATGCAGGTGTATGAATATTCGTTTTTTTGTGTTCATTTGGTCAGAAAATTTAGGTGGCAGATGAGCTATAAAAGTCGTAAACAAACAGGACGTTGAAGCCCTAGCAGTAATCTCTGATTACGTAGCAGGTCTCATGCGTAAACTCTCCAATCTTCGATTGGCTAAGAGTTTTTCCGCCTGTTAGTAGGTATACGGCGTAGCTGGGCATTATTTTAAAGTCCGGTTACTTTATTTTATATGTTCTGGCTTTTCTCTGTAAGGTTTGCCTTGGTATCTCTAACATTCTGGCTGCAGCTGAAGCATTTCCTTTTGTCTCAGCTAAAGCCTTTGTAATAATCTCCTTTTCAACTGTTGAAATGGCATCCTTTAGCGGACAAATATTCATTTCTAACGTCTTTGTTTCTTCTTTAGAGAATTCTAACATCTCTTTAGCTCTTTCTTCAATATCCTCCATTTCAATGGTATGTTGGTTTTTATCTATGATGTTCATTCCATATTCAATGACATTCTCAAGCTCTCTCACATTACCGGGCCAATTGTAATTCATAAAAAAATTAAAGACTTCTTTGGAAACTTTATTAACCCTTTTGCCTAAAAGATTATTTTGTTTATTTATAAAGTAATTTAAAAGAAGCTCTATGTCTTCTTTGCGTTCTCTTAATGGTGGAATATTTAGATTGATGACACTAAGCCTAAAATATATATCCTTCCTCAGTTCTCCAGCTTGTACACACTCATTGGGTTTTTTATTAGATGTGGAAATAATCCTAACATCCACCTTTCTTTCTGAGGTATCTCCAAGACGTCTAACCAAACCATTCTGTAACACTCTGAGCAGCTTGGATTGAAGGTTTTGGGACATGGAATTGATTTCATCCAAAAATAAGGTGCCGCCTTCTGCTATTTCAAATAATCCAGGGCTGTCTACAGCTCCTGTAAAGCTTCCTTTTGTGGTCCCAAAGAGTATACTCTCCAGTAAGTTCTCCGGAATAGCGGCACAGTTTTGGCTTATAAAAGGTTGACTTGCTCTAGAGCTTTCATTATGTATAGAATGGGCTAACAACTCTTTTCCGGTACCTGTCTCCCCGTAAATGAACACAGGCGAACTGCTGCCGGCAACCTTTCGAACAATATACTTAAGCTCTTCAATTTTTTTACTCCTAGAGATAATATCATCTAAAGTATAAATGGTCTTGTTGCTGTTAAGGCGGTCTTTTATAAGATTGTTGCCATCAAACATTTCTTTGTTGATTTGATAGTCTTGGTGATTTTGTTCCTTTTCTTTATTGATTTCTTTGGATATCTCTATTGCACCGATGGTTCTCCCATCAATCTTAATAGGCATGGACAAATTTGTTGTTTCAATCTCTTTTCCATGCAAATCAATTACTACCTGTTTCTTTTTAAAAACAGGATGACCCGTTGCCATGGCTTTTACCAGTGTACTTGTATCTTTTGGTATATCCCAGATTTCATGAATTTTTTTACCTATTATGTTATCACTTTTGGCATCCGGATATAGGCTGGGATTAAACTTAACAGAAAAAAGGATTGTTCCCGAAGTATCCACAATGGTTATTCCATCAATATATTCCATACTAGGATGAAATCTGTTATTATTAATTACCATCAAAGTCCTCCTATATCGTGACGTTTATTTAAAGCTTGATATTTTCTACATTATTTTATTTAGCATACCATATCACATATATTTTTGCATCAATATCTAATTTTTATGATAACTGTATTTTTTCCCACTCATAGTCACATGAAATAGATGGACATATGGACCAAAAAGAACCGTCCCCGTTTGTTTCGCTTGTTCAACATTCCAACATCATATCGAACCACTCTGCTCCGCCGTGGGTAGATTTTGACAACCCTTTGTTGACATATCCGAATTTTTCATAGTAATGGATTAGATGGGATTTGCAAGTCAGGATAAGGCCTTTGCGACCTGCTTTTTTTGCAGCTTCGATCATATGCTTCATCAGCTGAGCTGCAATGCCTTGGTTGCGATATTGTGGGATCACGTCAAGACCAAAAATGGTTTGGTAAACGCCGTCGGCTATATGCAGGCTTGCATCCTCATAGAGTTCGTCGTATATAGTGGCTGCATTGGTAACACAGCCGTTGATGAATCCGATGATTTCATCATCTATTTGGGCTACAAAAAAACTTTTTGGAAAAGTTTTGAGGCGTTTTTTAAAGGACTCTCTCCCGGCAGCTTCGGCAGCAGGGAAGCAGACCGCCTCTACTTTTGTGATTGCATCCAGATCATCTATGGTCGCTTGTCTGATTTTTAATGGCATATATTATCTTCCTTTCGCTATGGAATGAAATTAGCATATCTTCTTTATATCTCTATTTCTTCGGTATTGTCAACACCGGTATCTACTTTCCATCCTTCATTTACAAAGTCTGTATTGGTAATTTTATCAACAGGTAGTTTCAAGTATTTCCCATAAGCCTGAACTGCTACCTCACCGTTTTCAAGGATAATTTCACCCGTTCCCTCAAAGAGTTTCCTGTTTGCTTTAGTGATACGGCCGACAGCCTTAATTTCTTTATCTAACGGTATGGGCTTTTTGAACTTAAGATTGAGTTCAACGGTCACACCCCAAACGTCGGGTTCCTCTATATTAATGGCTCGACCAATAATCTCATCAAGGATAGCGGATGAGATTCCTCCATGAAGCCGTTCAGGATAGCTCTGATATTCTTCTTTTGGTAAGAATAAACCCACCAGTTCTCCACTATCTATTTCATAAAATCTTGTCTTTAAACCCAAATCATTATCCATACCGCAAACAAGGCACATACGGCTGTTATATTGTCTTTTTGTAACTTTATGTTTCATCTTAACCATCCCTCCTGCTGTCATCTAAGACATTATGCTTAGTTAACACCCTCTACAAATCATACCACAATATACCGGTTTATACTATGATCTATACAACATAATACCAATGGGCACTGTGCTTCCGGGTGATCATATAGTATCATCCCAAACTCTGTGGTATTATTTAAGAAATAGAACCGGCAGGAGGTGATGGTTTGAGGGATTTGTATACACCTATGAGAAGTATTATAGAAGACTATCAAAGTTTAAATTTGAATTTTATAGAAATTTTTCCTCATTGTCATTTAAAGCAATATATCTACAGTTATTGGCAGCTTAATTCCAACAGTGAGTTGACACAATCATTTGATGTTGAAATCATACCAAATGGCTGTGTTAGCTTGATGTTTAATAAAAATGCATCTCATTATGTTTACATAGCAGGATTTTCCCAAAAAGCGTTTAAAGAACATTTTTTATCATCACCGGATATATTTGGCATACGGTTCTTACCAGGTCAGATTAATAGATTTTTCAAACTCCCTTTTGAAGAAATATATAAAGGTCCCATTCGTTTTAATAGAATTATGGAAAAAGAGTTTTTTGAAATAGAAGCGCAATTATTTTCTGCTTCTTCTTTTTCTGATCGAATTATGGTTATAGAAAGGTATCTAGAAAAACAACTACTGAAAAATGAATTCAATGTTAACCACAATTTATTAAATGCCGTTCACAAAATTTTAAAATCTAAAGGAAAAATAAAGACTGAAGACCTATCAGACGAGCTTTTACTCAGTAATAGGTATATAAGAAAGCTTTTTAAGGATCAGCTTGGAATTACTCCAAAAGAACTCAGTAAAATAATAAGATTTCAAAATACTTATAAGTCTCTTTTACAGCTTCCTAATTATAAACAAATAGATATTGCAATAGACAATGGATATTTTGATCAAGCCCATCTTATTAAGGCATTCAAAGATTATTCGGGAAAGACGCCAAAACAATTTATTGCACAATTTAATACTTAGTTCTTTTTTTACAATACTACCCATCACCTTTTTATTATACTCTTGTAAAGAAAGGGTGATTTTAAATGTCATATGATGACACAGTAACTATATTAATATTACGTTTTAAGTATTTAAAGATGTACCCTTCTATATGGATAAAATACTAGAAACCAGCTATAATGAACTATATAAGTTAGTTATATGGAAGTACTTAATAAATATTGATATAAAACGGTCATCAAAAGGAGGTCGAAAATTTTGCTGCGAGAACAAACTCAACATTTAGACGGGCTGCCTATAAATGTATTTATTAAAAGTGTTGAAAAAGAATATTTTCACTTCCACAAAGATCTGGAAATCATCTTGGTATTAAAAGGGTCTGTAGATATTAAAATTGGTTATTTGACATCACGAAAGACAAAGGGCGACTTGATTATCATTGATTCTGAAGATTTGCATAGCATTTATAGAACCGAAGAAGATAATTTATTGTTATTCATACATGTTGATTTACTTCAGTATGAAAAACAATATCCTTATATTGATTTTATGATCTTTGCCTGCGAATCTTTTGTCAGCGACTCCATTTTTATAAAAACCAACATTGAAAAAAAAGTAGATCAACTCAGAAAATATATTGTCAGAATAATGTTTGAAGCCTATGAAAAAAACAGTGGATACAAAGACAAGATAAAAGAGCTGGTAGATGCATTTGTTTTACTGCTCATTAATGACTTTCAATATTTTTTTATTGAGGACAACGAGTTTAAATACAATGAAAAATCACAACAGAACAAATTGAATTTTGATCGAATATATAGAATTATCATGTATATATACAATCATTATCATCATAAAATAACGCTTAATGATATTGCAGAACATGAATATCTGAGCACTTATTATGTTTCTCACATGATAAAAAATACCACCGGACTAAGCTTTCAAGAGTTTTTAAATTTTGTAAGAGTTGGATATGCAGAAATATTGCTGTTATCTACAGACAAAACCATTACAGAAATTGCTTTAGAGTGCGGTTTTTCCAGCGCTAAATATTTAAATAAATACTTTAAAAAATGGTATCACTGTAAGCCCAATGAATATCGTAAATTGTGGTATGAAGACAGCTTACATTTAGGAAAGAAAAAATATATCCATTATGATTTCCAAGAGGCATTAAAAGAAATAACAAAATATCTGGAAAGTGAAACAACCAATCATTTTAATCAACCATTGAATGAGCGAGAGATAATAGAAATTCATCCTAAAAAGGGAATCGAAAAACTATCCATCCAAGACACCCTTGGTTTTTATATAGAAGATATCAGGCAGGGCTTTGATGTCAATTTCCATTCACAATTAAAAGAAACTGCTAAATCCATTTCTTTTGAATATCTGGGCTTACCTGATGTATTTACCAGAAATATTTATAATGATTCTCATGACTATTTTTTACTAAAACAATTTTTAGATTTTTTAATGACTTTAAATATTAAGCCTTATTTTTATATAGAATATCCTCCCAAAATTGAAATAGAGCAAAAACTAACCAATATCAAGCAGTTTATAAAAACCAATTATAGTCCTCAAATAATAAAAAAGTGGAAGTATCGCCTCCTTTATAAAAATGCAAGTGTTGATGACATACAGGCTTTTTCAAAAATGTTGAGAAAGATTGTTAATGCAGAAATTCTAACAGAACATGTCCATTTGGATATTATAAATCGTAATAATATTTTAAATGATACAGAATATATTGTACCTCTCATCATACACAATATCTTAAACCGTAACAGCTCCAATCATATTTTCTTAAATATGATTGGAGACAGCTATAATGATCAACCTATTTTTCATGGGGGAAAAGGCATCATGACGGTAAATGGGTTGAAGAAACCTTCATTTTATGCCTACTATCTTCTTTCAAAACTGGGTAAGACATTATTAAAAAAAGGAGATCATCATATTGCAACGAAGGATGGAGATGATATTCAGATTCTAATATTCGGAAAACCTCTAAACCAAACCGGCATTAATTTTTATCACGAAAATGGTAATAGACGGCCGGAGAAGCACATTGCTTCTCTTTCCAATCGTAAAAATGAATTTTTAATTCGGATCAATAATCTAAAAGGTAAATACAGCATCATCCGATATAAAAACAACAACAAAGAGAATTACATTTACCAAAATTGGATTAATATGGGCTGCCCTGCCAATATGACAGATGAAGACAGCCTACTAATGAATATGGCAACCGTTCCAAGTATCAGCTTTGAAACCATTCACTCAAGTCATGTGGAACTTCATAGCCAAATTAATGACTTTGGTATTGAGCTCATAATCTTTAAAAAAATAGCCCAATAGCTGAATATTCCATCTCAGGATGATTTTGCTGTGGAAAAGGACTTTTTTGTTTTTTTAAATCATTTTTTTAAATATAAAAAGAACAATAATGCACCTAAAAGTTAACAATAAAAATATTTTTTTTACTCAATATATCCATTAAGATAAATACATGATTAAGTATTAAAAATATTTCCATTTATTCTAGGAGGGTAATATGAAAAAAATATTGATTTTAGGAACAGGTGCTCAAGGCTCAACAGTAGCGCAGCGTATGGATGAAGAAGCAAATGTATCAGAAATTATTTGTGCTGATTATGATAAAAAAGCCGTTGATGAATTAGTGAAGATTCTTAAAAAAGGAAAAGGCGTACAAGTAGATGCGAATAAAATAGACGATATCGTTGAAGTTGCACAAGGTGTAGATTTAATTGTAAATGCGCTTCCGGTTCAGTTTGGAATGAATGTCATGGAGGCTGCATTAAAAGCCGAAACAAACTATCAAGACTTTGCAGCAACGGACATAGAAGGCAGCAGCGAACCTTGGCCGGAATTAATGAGGCATCTCCTTAAAGGGGAAATGAATAATCGCTTTAAGGAAATTGGAAAAACCGCATTGATCTGTACAGGTTCTGCTCCAGGGGTAATTTGTGTAGCTGCAAGAAATGCTATGCGTTATTTGGATTCTTGCGACAGCATTTATATGTACGTATATGAAGGTGTAAAAGCAAAACGCTTCTTACCTTTCTGGTGGTCTCCGGAAACAGCATTTCAAGATATGTATGATGTTCCCTATTGCTTTACAAACGGTAAGATCACAGAAACAGAATCCTTCGGATTACCGGTCATGAAAAAATTTAAAGGAATAGATGAGACCATTCGATTGGTTGAACATGCCCACGAAGAACCGGTTCAAATGGGCATCAACGCCGAAGAGTTCTTTTTAGGTGCTAAAGAAATCTTCTTTAAGTATGGCGGATCAGGTGTCGAGACAGCCGAACTATTGCACAAAATGGGCATGCTTTCAAAGGAACCGATTGATATCAATGGCACTACCATCGTTCCTTTAGATATAACATTAGCCATGACACCTCCTGCTCCAAAATACGAATCTGAAATACAAGAGATTTTAGATGAAGGCCTTGAATCCGATACCGGTGCTATGCTCATTGAAGCTGTCGGCATGAAAGATGGCAAAAAAGTAATGGTGGAAACCTATGTCAACTCTCTTGGATGCGTTGAAGCATTTGAAAAATCCAAACTTACCGGTGAAATGTACTTTACCGGACAAGGCGGTGCATTATTTACCAAAATGTTTGTAGACGATCAATTCTCTCAAAGCGGTCTTATCTCTTCAGATATGTTAACCTTTGAACAAGTCGATTACTACTTGGATATTGCTTCAAAGTTAGATATCACTTTAGATGTTGAAGTTAAAGAACTATAGTTGTAAAAATATATAGTTGGAAAAGAACTTTCCGGATTAAACCCCGGAAAGTTCTTTGTTTTGGCAAATATCAGATATCATGTTAAATTTAAATTAAGCCTGTGTTGTTTTATGTAAATTTTTTTACATAATTACTTAATATGTAATTTTATTGTTGAAAATTTACATATCTTTGTGTATAATCAAAAAAAAATGAATGAAATAATTTACAGACTATTACGAATGGAAGTGTTTTTATATGAAATATCCTATTGACGTACATACACATACGGTAATGAGCGGCCATGCTTATAGCTCCCTATTAGAAAATGTAAGATATGCTAATGAAATTGGATTAAAAATATTGGGAACTACCGACCATGGACCAAACTTACATGGTAGTCCACATGTATCTTATTTTGATAATTACAAGGTAATGCCGAGAAAAATATATGGCGTAACCGTACTGTATGGATGTGAAACCAATATCATTGACTACAAGGGCCAAATAGATATACCTGAAAAAACTCAAAAAAAAATGGATATCATCATCGCAAGTGCACATGATCCTACTATGAGATGCGGTACAAGAGAAGAAAATACACAGGCCTATCTCCATGTAATGGATAATCCAAATATAGATATTCTAGGGCATATTGGAAATCCACAATTTCCTATTAATCCGGAAGAAATTGTCAAGAAAGCCAAAGACAATAATATCTTAATTGAAATCAATAACAGTTCATTTTTGTATTCAAGAGCAAGTGGCGAACAGACCTGCATTGAAGTCATTGAATTATGTAAATTATATGAAGTAAAGATCATAATGAATAGTGATGCACATATATGCTTTGCTATTGGAAATTTCGATGAATCCATAAAGAGGATTCGTAATGCCGATATGCCTGAAGAACTTATTATTAACAACAGCCCTAGAGATTTTATTGACTATCTGCAGAATAAAGGTAAAGTACAAGATATCAATCCTGAAGAATTTTAATGGAGTGAATCATATGAAAGAAATAAACCCAGACAACTTATCGGAAAAGGAAAAGAGAATCGTAGATTATATCATAAAAAATGAAAGCTCAATCCCTTATATGTCAATAACAGAGGTTTCAAAACAGTTAAATACCAGTGTGGCTACCATATCAAGATTGTGGAAGAAAATTGGATATAAAAATTTTAAAGATTTTAAAGCCCACGCTATTGATGAATTAAATATAACACCTGCCGGCAAAGTTAAGGCTGCTATCAATAAAGTAGATGCCACCAATTTAATTGACACGGTGTTCTCGCTCCATATGAATAATATTAAAAAAACTTTAGAGCACATTTCTAAAACGTCTTTCAATAAAGCAGTCCATAAAATATTAGAAGCTAAAAGCGTATATGTTTATGGTCCAGGGCCTTCCAGCGGGCTTGCAAGAGTTTTAAAACACGGATTAAATAGATACGGACTGGATATTAAATTAATGGATAAAGGCGGTTCAGAATTGTTTGAAGACCTTATCAATGTTGATAAAAATGATGTGGTAATGGTATTTGGATTTTCTAAAAAGCTGGTAGAAACACATGTGATTTTGGATTATGGGAAAAAAGTTGGATATGAAACCATCGTATTCACAGACTTATTAATTTCTGATATGAATGATATGGCAGATATTAGCCTATATACTTGTAGAGGGGGTATAAGAGAATTTCATTTTATGGCTTCACCTATGATACTTATTGATTGTCTTATTGCTGCAATAACAATCAAAATGGAATCCAATGCATTGAGCAAACTTGACAATATATCAGAAATAAGAGCAATGTATTCCCATTACATCAAAGGATAGCTGTTAATTGTTGTCAACCCTGAAAATATTCTATATCATATTGAAAATAGCAATCTAAGACCGCGCATTCATCAGCACGGCCTTTTTGCTTTTCTTAATTCTTAGGTATCTTCAATTCCAATTCAGCAATATTGGCTTCATGTTTTTTTATTTTTGCAATTTGCTCTTGTACATTAACATCTTTCGTAGATCCGTTCACATAAACTTTTTCACCTATCTCCAAATAAAGCTTTTTAATCATATCTTTTTCTTTACTAATGCTGATATTAGCTTTCGTCGCTTCAATGATTTCGCTAGATTTGTTTGTAGCTGAATCTTTTATTTTGCCAACTTTTTTTGTAAGATTATTGAATTTAGACATAAATACCCTCCTTTATACTCCTTAAATTAGTATATGTTTTTAAATTGCAATTAGTTTAAATCTAATGACAAGAAGTTTTATAAACTTAAATAAAAGTCGTAACGCTTCACATAGACTTCACACTAACAATATACACTGGTATAAATCTCAGATGTTTCACATGAGCTTAAAAATCCTATTAGTATGATTCTTGGTTATGCAGATGGTCTTGTTCAGAAGATAGACTTACTGGATCTTTCCGGTTATGAATCAGGTACATTTACCATCGTTAAAGAATCATTTATTGTTAATGATAATGGAATGATTAAGATAGATTATTTTTCAACTTTTTGCAATGACTGAACGATTAATATAGCCAGTTCTATCTGTTTATCATTTGGTTCTCTTGTTACTATTTTTTCTTGAATGAATGCGCCGATTTTATAGAATAATGAAATAATGGGTTTCTTATGACCATTTTTTATTTTAAATAATTCGTAAGCAATGGAAAATCCTAACAATATATCCAATACCTCAGGAAAATTAAAGGGCAGCAGCAATAGCTGGCAAACCATCCAGAATATGACTAGGTTGGAACCACAATGCTCAGAAATCCTACTAGATTTTCTGACTTCATTTAAGGTTAGCTCCCTTTTGTCCCATAATGTGTTTGCAACTTTGTGTTCGGCACCATGAAAGGCAATGACATGTTTATATTTAATAAAATGTTTTATAAGAATGATCAATAATATTATTGAAAATACAGCCTCAAAAAAAATAAGTAAATGAATCAAGTGAGTATTTTCACTTACCAAACTGCTATTGGATAAGAGTGACAGCATTATTGAAATAACGAATATAATCCTCATATATTTGTTTTCAAACAGAAAATATACACCTCTTATAAAAGGCAGTTTGGATATTGCCTTGTCAATTTTTTTAGGCAATATTTTTTTATGAATGATTCTTTCTTGAATTTTTATTATGCTTTCTCCGTTTTCATCAATAACGCCTATTGCTTTATTATTTTTTGAGGTAAAAGCTATTCCATTGTAAAGTGCTCGTCCACCTTTAATATTCATGTTTTCTCACCTTTATTAACAACTGAAATATTATTTTATATTTTGGTTTCAATACTTACTATTTTAGCATATCGCATATGGCTAAATCCTTCAAATTGTTTTTATATTATGGAATAAAGAAACATAAAATAATGGACAAAGCCTTTACGAAATATGATAAAGATATAAAAATTACGAATTAAAAAAGATCTGGCTTTGTGACCAGACCTTTTTTATATGACCATTATCTTATAATTTTTTCGAGAATAATGCAAGTACTGCAATAATTAATAATCCGAATATCATTAGGCTGGTTTGTTCAATAGACATGATCCCTACAATTGCTACATATGCAATGGCAATAGGAATAATGAATTTTAATAGTATATACCATACATTAAATAATGCAAAAGTTGATTGTCCGCCATTTGTTAGTTCATCTTTAAGATCTTCTTTCTTAACAAACCATCCAACGAAGATTGCTAAGAGCATACCGCCGATTGCTAAGAATATTTTATCCGTAAGTATATCAAATAAATCAAATACACCTACGCCAAATATTTTAACACCTGACATGATTCCAAGAGATAACGAAGAAAGCATACCTGTTACAACCATAATTCCAGCAGTAAGATAAACAGCAGGTTTTCTTTCCATACCTTTTTGATCGATTAAATAAGCCACTACAACTTCCAATAAGGATACTGAAGAAGTGAGTGCTGCAACCGCTAATGCAATAAAGAATATAACTGAGAAGAATAATCCGGCGCCACCCATTTCAGCAAAGATTGATGGTACAACTACAAATACAAGTCCGGGACCTACTGCAGGCTCCATTCCAAATGCAAATAATGCTGGGAATATAGCAATACCTGCTAAAATAGCAACACTTGTATCCATCAAGGTTACAATAAGAGCATTTTTTTGAAGGTTTTCTTCTTTTTTCAGATAACTCCCATAGGTAATCATACAGCCCATACCAAGGCTAAGGGAGAAGAAAGCTTGACCTAACGCAGCTAGATATGTTTGCCCTGTGACAGCTGACCAATCCGGTTTGAATAAGAACTCAACACCGGCACCTGAACCCGGAAGACTGATACTTCTAACTGCTATAAAAATAAGCAGTAAAAAAAGCGTAGGCATCAGTATCTTACCTGCTTTTTCAATCCCTCCAGCTATACCCTTAGCAACAATAAATACATTTAAGGCTAAGAATAGAATCATCCATATCAGTGGTTGAACCGGATTGCTTATAAACCCACCAAATGTGTCTCCTATTGCTTCAGGAGCAGCAAGTAATCCTGTAAAAGATTTGGCTATATACGCAAGTGACCATCCCCCAACTACTGGATAGAAACCCATGATTAAGAAAGCGCTAACCACACCAATTACACCAGCAAAAGTCCACCTATCGCTATAGCTTTTGTAGGCACCGACAGCTGCCAGGCTGGTTCTTCGACCAACAGTGAACTCAGCAAGCATAACACTAAGTCCAATAACAAGAGCAAAAACTAAATAAATAATAATGAATGCGCCACCACCATTTTCACCGGTCATGTAAGGAAATCTCCAGATATTTCCGAGTCCAACGGCCGAACCAGCTGCTGCCATAAGGAATCCAATTCTTGACCCCCAATTTTCTCTTTGTTTCATACCTAATTCCCTCCTTCAAATATTTAAGGTATACATATTTAGTACCCTTATATAAAATTATATAACATTATTATGGGAAATATAAATGTAATAATTTGGTATTATGCAACTTTTTTTGACGAATTTTGTCGAAAAGCTAATAATTTATATCATAAAGATATATCTTAATGATATAATTGTCTTGATTTTATGTTAAAATGAGTTTGTTATGAAAAGACAAAATATAAGACCTGATTGAATATAATTGGAGGAGTGAAGATATATGGGAAAAAAGAGAAAAACCAAATATGTAATACTTGGACTTTTGTCACATGCACCGCATACCGGGTATGATATAAAAAAATATATAGAACATGCATTGGGTCACTTTTGGAATGAGAGCTATGGACAGATTTATCCTGCTTTAAAACAATTAGCTTTTGAGGGGTATATCCGGCAAATTGATGATCCTAATGTCTCAGTTAAAGAAAAAAAGAAATACGCCATTACAGATTTAGGGGAAGAAGAACTTGACAATTATCTTCAGCTTCCTATTGAAGAGGATAAAATGCGAAATGAGTTGCTATTAAAAACTTTTTTTGCAGAGAATGTTAATAGAAAAGTCATTATCAGCCATTTAGAAGCCTATAAAAGAACAAAAAGCATTCAGTATGATGAATTATGTATTTATGAAAAAGTTATAATAAAAATGCTTCCAGAAGACCCTAAACATAAATATCAACTGTACACCTTAAAATGTAGTAAAAAAATTTATAAAGCATTTATGGACTGGTGCGATGAAACGATTTTGGATATAAAGCTAAACTCTTAAATAAAAAGAACTTTCCGGGTTTTGGATCCGGAAAGTTCTTTTTTTGAGATATTTCTATTTTTATGGTTATAATTCTTTGACTTCAACATCTAGTGTAATATCTAATTGAGCTGCTTCTTCAAAGTAGTAATCAACTTGTTCAAATGTCAGCATATCTGTCGTGATAAATCCTGTTTGATGAACTCTATCTTCTACAAACATTTTAGTGAATAATGCGCCGCCTTGGCCTGTAAAGTACATCTCTCCGGTAAGTTTTGATTTTTCAAATGCTTCAACACATCCAAGGGAGTTGACATAGGTTTCCACCATTACTTTTTTGCCGTCTTTCATGCCGACAGCTTCAATGAGCATAGCACCTGTATCGGACTCAAGACCTTCATCTAAAATCTCTTGTATTTCAGATTCGTACTTTGGAGCAGGAGGTGTCATGGCTAAAGTTACATCCCATGGAACCATCTCAGTTCCTTTAATATTGGTTTTTTCTTTTGAGAGCATTCCCATTTTATATAATAGTTCTGCTGTTTCCACACCTGATCCGCCATATTTAAAGAATATTTCTTTTGCACCCAAAAAGAATTCTTCAGCGTTAACGCCCATTTGTACCGGTTCTTCATGAGCGTGTTCTACGAGTCTCATTGGCTCATCTATACCTTTGAATTTTTTCATCATTGGTAATGAGAACGGTTGATTCTTCACTAGTTTTCCACCTGTATAGCAAATGGGCTCCTCAGACATATCTTTAAAAGCAATTTCCGGAGACCACCAGAAAGGTAAAAATCGTTTAGCCTTTACACCCTCATAGACATACATATAGATACTCTCACAAGAGTCTAGATAACGCATTGCATTTCTTGACGCTGCAGTAATGATTCCCGGTGCAGAACCCGTACAAGATAATGCTGTTTTTCCGATTGCCTTAAAACGATCATTCATTTCACCTTTCATCAGTTTAGGCAATAAATCCATCCAATGATATTCATCTGATTCAGCTGCTGCAAAATCTTGATAATTTGTTTTCACTTTTATAGCAGCTTCCATAACATTTAATCCAAATTGTATTGGAAGCGCATTTACAATTAAGTCGACGCCTTGTGCAACTTCAACGATATTCTCAACTTTATTTGCATTTACTCTTACGCCTTTGCCTTTTTTAAGAATCTTTATTAATTCATCCACCGCTTTCTCATCATAGTCCGCACATATAATCTCGGATACGTTAGGCTCTTCATCCATACGCTGCGCTACTGTAGAGCCTTGAGCACCTGTTCCTAAAATCAAGATTTTTTTCATAATTTCCACCACCATTTGTTTTTTTACTGTTCTAAATTATCTGAAACTAATCATAATAAAATTATAAGGCACGAGAATATGCCTCTCAACCCACTGCATTATTCGCTATATTGTGTACTGTATTGTGTACTGAATTGACATTTTTGTGGCAAAATTCGCTAATTATTGTGGACAATTGACATTATGAAGTGGTATTGCAGTTTTAAACTTGTAATGGTATTATAATGAATAAGAATTGGACAAGTAAAAAGATGCCCATCCCAGAATAGTATTGAGACTCATATAGAATGAAACACCAGGGGGTTATTATATGCTGGTAGAAAAAATAAATAAACTGAGTGGTTTGCATATCAATACTTTTTTATGTCATGTAAAAAGTTACCCTAAACATATGCATGATACTCATGAAATTATTTTTGTACTAGAAGGTTCTGTCAATATTCAGTGCGCCTGTTTCAATTATCATCTTACAAAGGGAGACATATTTATTGTGGATACCAATGAGCTCCATAGTATTTTTGAAACAGAAGAAAAAAACCTGCTTTTAATTTTTCAATTAGACCCCTATCCTTATCTCAACCTTTTTCCCAAACTGGATTATTATGATTTTGTATGTGATTCATATTCTGATACGAATAAGAGCTATATCGAGCTTAGAAATTTACAATCTTCTTTGGCTGATATCCTGTTACTGATTCAAGAAAAACGATCAGATGCTCATGATTTGATAGAGGCATCCATCATAAAGCTTATCAAATTATTAATCAATGATTTTCAATTTATATATATTGATGAAACAGGATATCACAGCAATAGCACTTTTAAGAATAATCCGGTCCAAATGGAAAGGATATTCATTATTCTTAAATACATGTACAGGAACTATAAGCAAAAAATTGATATGGACATGCTGTCCAATACGATTCATTTAGATAAATCTTATGTCTCACGTCTATTTAAAATCGGAACCGGTCTCAACATGACAGATTTTTTATGCTTTCTTCGAGTAAAGTACTCAGAATCACTCCTGATAAGTTCTTCCATGTCCATTGATGAAATTGCTTTCAAGTTTGGATTCTCTTCCAAAAGATATTATGTTAAGCATTTTTTGAAATGGTATAAAATGAAACCGGCAGAATATCGAGACAACTATAAAAAATTAATGAGTGAAATATCCAATGATATACAATATCATGAAATAAATTATGACAATGCGTTAAAAAGCCTAAAGGGTTTCCAAGTAAAAAAGTAAGTCAATAATCGTTATCATATAAAAACCGATAAAACATCTAAGAAAATAGTTTTATCGGCACTGCTTAGGGGGTAGACTTTTATAATTTGGTTTATTGGCAGCTTTTTTTGTGCTTTTTTTGAGATTGAAATGGATAAACATCACCCAAATTATAAAAGTCCGGTATTTAATCAATTATTATTGGTATTCTTTTTTTTGTGGTTTATTTTTTAATCATACGATGATCTCAAATATTATTTTAATAATTCTTTAATGGTCTCTATATAGATTTTTGTACTTGTGATGACCTGATCAAAATAACCATATTCATTGGCGCCATGCATATTCCCACCTGAAGGACCAAAAGTTACAGTAGAGATATTGGCTGAGTTTACTAAAATATTTGAGTCGCAGACAGATAAGTCGTACTCATGCGGCAAATCCTTTCCTGTGATTTGGTAATATTTTTCTTTTAATATTGTAACCAATTTATCGTTTTCTGAAAGGCAGAAGGGCTCCATATAAGGCATTTCTCTGTCTACTAATTTTACTTTTATTTTGTCTTGTAATCCGATTTTCTTTGCTGCATCGATAATTTGTTTTTCGATGGAATCATAATTTTCACCTTCCACAAAGAATCTATCTAGAATGAGTTTACAATGATTAGGCACAACAAGAGTATTTTTAATGCCGCCCTCTATATATTTAACACACCATGTTCCTTTTCCTAGTTTAGGATGCACTAAAGTTGAAAGATTTTCTATTTCTATGGCCAGTTTGCCGGCATTAATCAGCGCATTGTCGCCATGTGCAGGATATTCACTGCTATGGGCAGCCTCGCCAAATATATTGATTTCAATTGAATACCTGCCTCTAAATCCAATGGCTACATTGTCAAATCTACATTCTGCCATAATCGCCATATCCATATTTAGGTCTTCTTCTAAAAGTTTGTAAGTCCCTTTAGATAATACTTCTTCATCAGCAACAAATGCTGCAATAATTTCTCCTTTAAACAAAGATGGATTTTGAGCAAGGTATTCTATGGTTCCTAAAATAGAGGCCAGCCCGCCTTTCATATCCATAGCGCCCCGACCATATGTTTTGTCTCCTATAACGGTTGGCGTGAAAGGATCAGTATCCCATCCCGGGAGTATATCAACAGTATCCGTATGACCTATCAGCATGATGCTTGGACCATCACTGCTGCCTTTTAATCTGGTATAAACAGACGGTCTCTTTTTTTCTTCCTCGAAATATACCCAGTTAGCAACCAGTCCCATCTCTTCTATTCTTGCAGTAATATATTCTGCTATTTCTCTTTCATTGCCCGATACACTGTTTATTTTAATCATATCATGATAATAGCTAGAGATTCGTTCTTCATTAATCATATTTTACTCCTTGTATAATTAAGTTAAAGAAATAATCAAATAGCTTTTACGAATATTCTTCTAACTTAATGGTTTATTGTTTATGGTCAAAGATAAATTCAAC
>JANQMT010000159.1:0-19596 GCA_028279945.1 Clostridia bacterium | reverse complement strand
ACCGTTTGTTGTTTTTTCATTTCAAATTATATACTCAATGTCTCCGGCCAATAATTTAATTAGAAGATAAATTAAAAAATGTCGTTCATTTTAAAAATGAACGACATTTTGTATCGTTTTTTATTTGGTTCCGAACAGTCTATCGCCTGCATCTCCAAGCCCCGGCACAATATAAGCATGGTCATTTAAATGACTATCTACCGCTGCTGCATAAATATCTACGTCCGGATGGGCCTTTTGTACTGCTTCTATTCCTTCGGGTGCTGCAATTAAACACATTAACTTAATATTTTTCACACCTCTTTGTTTGATGAAATCTAAAGCAGCATTGGAAGAACCGCCTGTTGCTAACATTGGATCAACAACAATTAACTGTCTATCCTCAGCATCCACAGGCAATTTACAATAATACTCTACTGGCTGCAGTGTTTCCGGATCTCTATAAAGTCCAATATGTCCTACTCTTGCTGTGGGAATTAAATCCAACATGCCTTCAACCATTCCCAAGCCTGCACGAAGGATAGGAACGATGCCTATTTTTTCACCTGATAATACTTTAGCTTTTGTCTTACAGACCGGTGTTTCAATTTCAACTTCTTCTAATGGAAGATTTCTGGTCACTTCAAAAGCCATTAAAGTTGCAACTTCTTTTACAAGTTCTCTAAAATCTTTAGAACCTGTATTTTTATCTCTCATTAGTGTCAGCTTATGTTGAATTAATGGATGATCCATAACGAAAACTTTACTCATAGCTTATCCCTCTCTTCTTTTATTTTATTATTGCAATGCTTAAAAGCATTATGCTTGACAAATTGGTTTGGTTTATTTTAATCCTTTTTCAATTTATAGGCATATCACAAAAAAAAAGGAAAAACTAATGTTTTTCACTTTCATTTTGAATATTTATCTTCAATTTCATGAATTTTGTCAACGCGTCTTTGGTGTCTATCACCGACAAAAGAAGTATTAATCCAAATATCAACGATCTCCAAAGCCAACCCTTTGCCAACAACTCGGCCTCCAAGAGCCAACATATTTACATTGTTGTGTTCTCTGGACATTTTAGCTGAAAAAACGTCGGATACTACGGCACATCGAATGCCGGGTACTTTATTAGCAGAAATAGAGATACCGATACCTGTCCCACAACAAATAATTGCTTGATCACATTGCTTGCTGATAACAGCATTTGCTGCTTTTTCTCCAAATTCAGGATAATCAACAGAAGCATCTGAGTCTGTTCCTAAATCTATATAATCTACTTGTTTTTCTTCAAGATATGCTTTAATGGCTTCCTTTAATTCATATCCGCCATGATCACTGGCTAAAGCAATTTTCATTGTAGTCCTCCATGTTTTTTATATTTTTAATGATTAAGTCAATTTTATTTTCTTATATGTTATAACAAAAGCTCTTATTAATGTCAATAGTTCACTCAATAATTTTATAAATGAATTTACCATTTAAGTTCAATCAAATATTGTAATTCATTAAGCAATTCATCTGCACACCTTCTATATGATTCTAAGTTTTGACCAAAAGGGTCTTGTACATCTAATGATTGCGTTCTCCCATTGTATTCTTTTAATGTATAAATCTTGTCGCTTATCTCAGGTACTTTTTGCAACAATACCTGTTTATGTGCTCTTGTCATGGTCAAAACAAGATCTACTTCCATAAGAAGTTTTTTAGAAATACCTTTGGAAATATACTCAGAAATATTAACCCCTTTTTCTGCACAGGCAACAACTGCTTTGTCAGAAACGCTAACACCGTCATTTGCAAAAATACCTGCAGATGCAACTTCAGCTATCATATTATTTTTGCTAATCAGCTTTTTAAGCAACCCTTCTGCCATAGGGCTTCGACAGGTATTGCCCGTACAAACAAATAATATTTTACTCATATTTATTCGCCTCCTACATATACCACATTATATCCTGCGGATTTTATGATACGGTTCATAACAGCAAGTCCCATTAGGTGAGTTTCAAAGGATTCAGCTAAAATAATATCTAATTCTTCTTTATCAAAAAGTCTTAATGTATGAAAAAGCCCTTTGGCAACCGAATCGATTTCCTTTCTGCTCCCTACAGAAATAACACATCCCGAATAAAAGTCGCATGTTTCGTCAGATGCCAAGATGCCTACTTTCATTCCTTGATCTTCTTTTTCCGCTTTCGCTTTACAGATCGCATTTATCACATCGTTTACATCGCCTTTAAAAACAACCACCGGTGCTTTGGGTGCATAGTGGGTATATTTCATACCTGGAGACTTCGGTGTTTTCTCTTTGTTTTGTATATTTTCGTCTAATACAATATTTCCGATAACAGCTTCAATTTGCTCTTTGGATATACCCCCCGGTCTTAGTAAAACAGGAGGCTGCTGTAAAGGATCAATAACTGTAGATTCAATCCCTACTTCACAATCGTCTCCTACTAAGATTGCATCAACTCGTCCCATTAAATCTTCTATGACATGCTCTGCTTTAGTGGGACTGGGTTTGCCGGAAATATTGGCACTTGGTGCAGCAATAGGTACACCTGATTGTTTAATAAGCTCAAGGGCCACTTTGTTTTGAGGCATCCTAACCGCCACAGTATCTAATCCTGCAGTTACTACTGTCGGCACTTTGTGATTTTTTTTAAAAATCATGGTCAAAGGTCCGGGCCAAAATGCTTCAATAAGCTTATGGCAATGGTTGGCCACTTCGTCCGTTAGATCATACAATCCGCTTACTTCCGCAACATGAACAATAAGCGGATTATCAGAAGGCCTGCCCTTAGCTTTAAAAATCTTCTGAATGGCATTTTCATCTAAAGCATTCGCTCCCAACCCGTAAACCGTTTCTGTGGGAAAAGCAACAATCCCTCCTGCTTTAATTATCTTTGAAGCGCCATCGAGGGATGTGTTGTAATTTTCTTTATTTAATTTGAGTACTATTGTATCCATATACTTTTTCCTACCTTTAAAAAGGTATTTATTATGACCGGCCTTTCGCCTCAATCTCTTTGTTAAAAGACCATTTTAGTAATGGCGGCGTAATCAGTGTCGTTCCAATCACCAATACAATGGCTGAAGAAAATTCCTTTTGGTTAATTAAAGCCAGCTGTAATCCTAAGTTTGCAATAATCAAAGAGACTTCAGCTCTTGGAACCATTCCTATACCAATTTGCAATGCTTGACGCTTATCAAAGCCGGTTACCTTTGCGCCCCAGCCGCAGCCAACAACTTTACCAATAACACCAAGACCCAAAAGTAATAAACTATAAAATATGTCTTTACTAAAAGCATCAAATCCTACCCCTAATCCGATACCTGCAAAAAAAATCGGACCAAAGAAGATATTGGTCATGGTTTGAACTTCGTGAGATATTTTGTGTGTATAAGGTGTCATTGAAAAAATAACCCCGGCAAAATATGCACCGGTAATAGCAGCGACACCTAACTCTTCCGAAACGTATGCTAATAATAAGCATAGTACTAAAGATTGTCCAACCACCTTATCTTTTACATTTTTATAGATTTTCAACTTAGGCATGACTTTCAGGATTATAAAACCAACTATAGATATAATAATAAAAACTAAAATTATTTTTGCTATAACGATCAAAATGTTTGAAGCTGCACTTGGCATAGCCACCCCTATGATAATTGTTAATAAAATAACACCGATTATATCATCTATGATAGCAGCTCCTAAAATTCCAATTCCTTGTCTTGTTCTTAAAAAGCCTATCTCTTGCAGCGTCTGGACGGATATACTGACACTTGTAGCAATCGATATAAGTCCTACAATTAGACTGCTTATTAAGCTTCCGGTAAGATAGTAAGCAGCACCGCTTACCATTAACATGGGTACAACAACACCCATAATGGCAATAGCAGTTGATGATTTACCACTTGCCTTTAATTCTTTTACATCTGTTTCTAAACCTGCAATGAATAAAAAAAGGATAATTCCAATTTCAGATATACCATTTATAAGTTCAGTTTTTTCCATTACAATGCCCAAAAACATGCCGGCTATAATTTGTCCCAACACAGCAGGTTGTTTAAACCTTTTACTAACTAATCCTCCTACATTAGCCGCCAGCAATAAAATACCAATTTGGAAAAGAATTTCCAAATTCGACTCCATTACATCATCTTCTTTCCATTATTTTTTTCTCTCTTTTTTTATCTTTATATTTCTTATATCTATAGCATTTTAAAATGCTATTATCATACTAATCACAAATGATAACTTTGTCAAGCAAGTCTATTTTAAATATTGTTGTTGGATTATTTTAAATTGTTTAAATTTTCAATAATTTTACTGATGGTTATTTTATTTAGTTATAGTTCAAGACTTCGATTATGAAAATTACTTCATAATTATAAAATAAGTATTATTGAATTGCCTTATTACATATGATAAACTAAATTGTTAACAATAATACTACTGAGGTGAAGTAAATGTTTGACAAACTTGATTTTATACAAGAAAAATATGAAAATCTAAGTTTAAAAGTATCTGACCCTGAAATTATTTCCAATCAACCTGAATGGAAGAAATACGTTAAAGAAATGTCTGATATTGAACCAGTTGTTCATAAATACAAAGATTATAAAGATTTGAAAGCAAATATTGAAGAAACAAAATCTTTAATCGAAGACAGCGGAGATGATGTCGAGCTAAAAGAAATGGCGAAATCTGAACTTCATGATTTGGAAGCACAAATTGAAACGGTTCAAGAAGAATTAAAGATATTACTTCTTCCCAAGGACCCTAATGATGATAAAAATGTTATTGTCGAGATCAGAGCCGGTGCCGGGGGGAATGAAGCTGGTTTATTTGGAAGTGATTTACTTAGAATGTATATGCGTTATGCTGAAAGACAAGGCTGGAAAACTGAAATGCTCAGCATTAATGAAACCGGTATTGGGGGCATTAAAGAAGCCAGTGTTCTGATTAAAGGAAAAGGTGCTTATTCTAGATTAAAATACGAGAGTGGTGTTCACAGAGTACAAAGAATTCCTACTACAGAATCCGGAGGAAGGATTCATACATCAACAGCAACCGTGGCTGTTCTTCCGGAAGTCGATGATGTTGAAATAGATATCAATCCTAATGATGTACGTGTAGATGTCTACCGCTCTTCAGGTAATGGCGGCCAAAGTGTTAATACTACAGATTCTGCTGTCCGATTGACCCATGAACCTACCGGCATTGTGGTGACCTGCCAAGATGAAAAATCCCAGCTGAAAAATAAGGATAAGGCATTTAAAGTACTGCGCGCTCGACTTTTTGATATGATGATCCAAGAACAAAATAAAGAGATTGCTGCAGAAAGAAAGAGTCAAGTTGGTACAGGGGATAGAAGTGAAAGAATTAGAACCTATAACTTCCCGCAAGGCAGAGTGTCCGATCACAGAATTAACATGACCATTTATAAATTGGATTATTTTCTTGATGGAGATATTGATGAAATAATAGATGCAATGATTACATCTACTCAAGCCGATAAATTAAAAGAGGTTAATTAAAAAGCGGGATACCCCGCTTTTTAAGATTTAAATCCCTTAATTCCGTTACACTTCATTAAAACTGCATTTCTTTATTACTAATTATATACTCAATATCTCTTGTAGCTAATAATGGGTATTCGTTCAGCAAGCCCTATTTACTGTACTAAGTGTTAATGATAAAATATTTCTAATGATAAAAGAATATAAATTACAGTCAGGTAGGTGTTTTAGATGAAACGAGATCATTTAGTCGAAATACAAAGCAAATTGGTTGAGTATTTCAATAACGAACAATTCTTAGAGAAAACTTCATTAAAAGAAAACGATTTACTGCCATATATTGAAAATACGGCTTTTATTGTTGAGCTATCTATTCTTTATGAAAATACTGAACGTACCTGCCAAGATATATTAAATTTATGCAAGCTGGTTTTGATGGACCTTTTTATAGACGAACCCTCTCAAGGGTGGCTGGAATACACCTATCAATATACCTTAAATAAAACATTCCCACATTTAGGTATTCTTTTGAATGAACTGGATAAAAAAGAGGTTTCTATTCTGGTATTTTTGGCTTTTCTCAAAGTTATTTTTGATACAGATCGCGAAATTTGTAAGTTAAATAATGAAAATAATTATCTTATTTTAGATTTATTGTCTAAAGAAGAAGTTAATAAGCTTTACAATCCCATAGAATACCAACGTTTTCTTAAAGCATTTCATGAGCAGTACGTATATGAAATGATGCGCCTTCATCAGGAACTGACTCATCATAATACACACGATCACATCAGTGTTGTTCATTATATTGCATTAAACATTGGTCGTCAGCTTTATAAGGCTGGGATTCCGGTGGACTTAGGAAGAGTTTCCGGAGCTGCTGCAGGCCATGATATCGGAAAATTTGCCTGCACAGGAGAAGAAATAAAAAGAATTCCTTATCTTCATTATTATTACACGGATGTATGGTTTAAGAAAAATAATATCCCTCATATTGGCCATGTTGCGGTCAACCACTCTACATGGGATTTAGAACTTGAAAACTTATCATTAGAGTCTCTTATTTTAATTTATGCAGATTTTAGAGCAAAAAATAAAATTACCCGAGACAAAAAAGTAATGACCATCTATTCTCTTGAACAATCTTTCGATGTCATTTTAGAAAAATTGGATGATGTCAATGAGGCAAAGGCGAATCGTTATAAAAAAGTATATAACAAACTGGTGGATTTTGAAAACTATATCAAGCATCTCGGTGTTAATGTCGATGTGGTGTCCGATAAGCAAACGGAAAAGGTTGAAAAAAATGTTACGTTGATGCATGGTCCGGAAATAGTAGAATACCTAAAATACAAAGCTATTGAACATAATATCTACCTAATGTTTAAACTAAGGAGTGAAACCGCATTAAGCTCCATGATTGAATTTGCAAGAAGTAGGAGCAACTGGAATATTCTAAGAAGCAATTTAAATATTTTAGGAGAATATTCTACCTATTTTACTCAAAAGCAAAAGCTTATCACATTAAATTATCTTTGTGATTTGCTTATTTATCATGAAGAAAATGTAAGAGATAGAGCTGCGGAGCTAATTGGTGTTATCATTGCTATTTTTGACGAAGAATACCGCAAGGAAGTACCGCCTAATTCTACTATAGAACAGCCGGATACTACAAGCTTTCAGCTGTTTGATAAATACCTTGAACTTATTGTTCATCCGGATCATAAAATTATTGACTCTCATAAGGAACGTTTGGGTCAGAGTTTGAGAGTTATCATTGAAGCATTATTTAAAAAGGCAAAACCTGAATATATTACACAATATAGAGCTATTGTATTAAAGTATTTATCTGATGCTCCAAAAGAAGATTTAAACACAATGCTTAATCTTCTTCAAACGATTAAATTCATTCCGTGGACCGGCTCTAGTCTTAAAACTGTCAATTTACTGGTTGACATTTTGCTGGAATCTTTAAAAAGTGAAAGCAATGATATCCGCCTTATTGCTTTAGATAGAATAGAATTACTATTGGACTTTTTCCCTTACCGGTCTTTCAAATCAAAAATTATTGAAGCTTTCGATACTTTTTATCAAGAAGCGCCCTCTATTACAGAGAAATATATTCGCTGTAGAATTGCAAGAAAGATTAATGTTTGTGATAATTCCGACGACTGGTTTAACACTTGTTTTATAGAGAAAAGCGAAAACATTTCAGATATTTTCTTAAGAAATCTTAAAAGCGCTACCAGTTGGATTTCAAAAAAATTCCATATTCAATTGATGCTGGACTATACATGCAATGCGCCTCATGGTGATGCTTTATATACAGCTATGCACTTTTGTAATCTTATTAAAGTAAGTTCAAAAGAAAATGTTAGAATCAACGCAGGAAAAGCACTTCTTAAAATTGTACGGCAGCTTTCTCCTGAACAAAGAAACGAAATCGCTATAGAGCTTTTACGTGCATTAGAAATAGAAAGCTTTGAGCATGGTGCCTATATTCCTGAATATTTAGGCCAAATTCTGCTTTATCTTGATCCAAGCGAATTAGATGAACAGCTTAATGAATTGTACTTTAAGATCAAAAGAGTCAGTAAACAAACCGTCTTTTTAATATTAAATACGATTGGTACTACGGTTGAACATTACCCTGTATATAAAAACGTATTCTCTGAGTCAGAAGATGTATATCTTAAAAGACTGGAATACATGATCGGTATGCTTTTAGTCGGATGCTCCAATTATGACGATGATGTCAAACAAGAAGCGTTTACAGTCATTGGCAATATTTTTGCCTCTGACATTCTTACTCTACAGGAAAAGCATAGGGTCTTTGATATCATCGCGAAAAAAGTATTGCTGCTGCTTCCTGAAAAGGATGTTAATGAGATGCTGTTTATCAATAACGCAGCTTCTCTCAACCATATTTATAGGTTTATATCCGATTATACTCACAAATATGGTCCTATAGGACTGAATATGCCTAAAAAAATTGCTTTTTTCCCTGGCACTTTTGACCCGTTTTCATTGAGTCATAAGGAAATAGCAGTAGAAATTAGAAATTTAGGCTTTGAAGTTTATTTGGCTGTAGATGAATTCTCATGGTCTAAGTCTGCTCAGCCTCATTTGCAGAGACAAAATATTATCAACATGTCCATTGCAGATGAAAAAAATATGTACATTTTTCCCGAAGAAATCCCCATTAATATAGCTAACACTGATGACTTGCAAAAGCTTAGGATTATTTTTGAGAATTATGATGTACATGTTGCGGTTGGCAGTGATGTTATTATTAACGCATCCTCTTATAATCAAAAAATATCCGAACATTCTATACACAGCTTCCCGCATATTATTTTTAAACGTCAGTATGCCCCTCAAGAGAAACCGCTTATTGCACTGTACGAAACGGCAAAGGAACAAATAATAAGAGAAATTATAGAACTTTATTTGCCGAACCAATATAATATGATTCGATCTTCTCTCATCAGAGAATGTATTGATGAAAACCGTGATATTAGCGACTTGATCGATCCTCAAGTTCAGAAGTACATTTATGAATACGGTCTTTATTTAAGGGAACCACAATTTAAAACTTTAATTGAAAGCCATGCCATCAGCCTTAAAACCATTACTGCTCCCACTAAAAAATTTATTAAAGAATTATGTGATGTCATGTTTGAAGATCGTCGAAACAGTTTTGATGTTCTTTATGCATTGGTTAAAAATAAAAATGCCAGTGTTACGGTTATGTATAGCACTACAAAGCAGTTAGAGTTCTTAGGTTTCTCTGTATTCCATGGTGTTAGTTCCAGCTCATTATATTCGGAATTTAGAAATCATAACATATCTGAACACATTAGGCAGCACTCTGTAGGCAGAATGATTGTTATAGATGGTATTTTTACTAGGAACTTTGCACCGGACAATACGGCTCAAATGATTTTAAGTGAAGCTTTATCCCACTGTTTATCAAAAGACTATACTTATGCTATATATAAATGTGCTTTGAATGAGATGTGTTCTGAAGATATATATTCAACTTTACTAAATCAAGGTTTTGAAGAAATCATGGAAGACAACGGCTTGAAAATTTTTGACGTCGTTATGTCTAGACCATGTATCTTAAACCTTGATGTACTGACTTTTATTAAGGAGCCTTTCAGAAGCAATGAAAGGGTTATTAACGTGGTAAAAAAAGCCCGCATTAGACTTCAAGAAGCATTAACACAACTTTTCCCCGGGCATCTGGTACTATCCTTTGAACGTGAAGCCATTTATCAATCATTGGTTGAGAAAATCTGCTCTACTAACGGCGTGCCTACAGAATCACAAATCCCCAAACAGCTTGGCCCATATATGTGTGCACCTTTCGGCCAAATATTAAAAGGCCATATTGTTCCCAATACGGTAACTAAATCGCTGCATACGGAAAAAGTTTTTTATCCTGATGCCTCTAAGTTTTTTATTGAGCAATATCCAACCTATCTGACCTTAGAAAATCAGATAAAAACCATACACTCTTTTAATCGGCCTGTTATTCTAGTCGATGATATATTAAACAAAGGCTATCGTATTAAGGCATTGGACCCTATTCTTAACAAGGAAAAAATTGAAGTCAAAAAAATAATTGTAGGTATTCTTTCCTCAAGAGGAAAGGAACTCATGGACATACAAGGCCGAGAAGTGGACAGTGCTTATTTCATTCCTAATCTGAAAAATTGGTTTACTGAAGCTACAATGTATCCATTTGTCGGCGGTGATTCCGTTTGGGCAGGCTCTTCGCCTATCAAATATTTATTGCCTTCTATTAATATGATACTGCCTTATGTATCGCCATTTTATATCAGAGGAGCATCAGAAGCCTCACTGATTAATTTATCACGGGTATGCATTGAAAATGCGATGTCGATTTTATCTGTACTTGAAAAGGAATATCAAACATTCCAAGAGAGAAGCTTAACATTGCGTCATCTGGGTGAAGTTATTGTATTTCCAAGATGTATTGATAAAGGTAACGGCGTTTACTATGATTTTAATCAAAAAGCTTCTTCTTATCTTCAAAATGATTTAGAACACTTGTCACGCATTTCAAGAATAAATGTATAAGGCAGAGAATAATTAATAAGTAAGAATAAATATATTTAGAAAGGCGGATTTTATGTTTTATTATTACAAATATAAGAATAACCTGCTTTTTTCGCTTCATGAGTATCGTGGATTCTCTAACATAAATGAAGATATTGCAAGAAATCATGTCCAACCATTGTTTTTCTTAGGAAAACTACCACCCTCGAAATCGAGAATGTCATTTGCTTTATCTGATCCTACTATGATATATCTTCAGCAAGAGAGTGTAAATCTTCTTAAATATACGAAGTTAGAACGCCCGCTGCAGTCATGGGTTCATGAAAAGATCTTAAAACATCAAGTCGTTTTTATAAATACAGAATATCCAAATTGGGAGGATGCATTAGAACGCTCTACGCCTAAAAAATGGAACATTAATATTATCGCTCTTGGAGATATTGGCAGCACTTTACTTATAGGGCTTCGCTTATTAAGCAACGGTGCTATTGGAAAAATTGGTCTCTTTGACAAAAATACCGTTAATCTTGAGCGATGGGAATTTGAAATTAACCAGACCTTCCCCCCATTTAATTATGAAGGACATCCAGAGGTAACCATCATTAAAGAAGAAGATTTGACCAACTGTGATATGCTGGTCTTTTGTGCCGCTCAAGGGTATGGCATAGACAAGAAAAAAAATAATACCGACGTAAGAATGGCTCAGCTTGAAGGTAATTCACAGATTATCAGCTACTATGCTAAGATGTTACGAAATTCACAATTTAAGGGACTCTTTGCAGTTTTATCAGATCCGGTAGATTTGCTCTGCAAAAAAGTTTATTTGGACAGCAATCGGGATACAAGTGGTCATCTTGACTATAAGGGACTTGCCCCTGAGCAAATAAGAGGCTATGGGTTAGGTGTTATGAACGCAAGGGCACTTTATTATTCTAAAAAAAATCCAAAGCTCAACCATTATGCCGCCGAAGGTCGTGCTTTTGGTCCCCATGGAGTGGGCTTAGTGATTGCTGATAGTATAGAAAATTATAACGAAAAATTATCCGAACAGTTAACCGAATCAGCTTTAAATGCCAATATGAAAATGAGAGGTATTGGCTTTAAGCCTTATGTAGCACCCGCTCTATCATCCGGTGCATACTCCATACTTGCTACCATTAATGGGCAATGGCACTATGCATCTACATTCTTAGGCGGTGTTTTTATGGGTGCCAACAATCGCTTGATTAATGGCTACACAGAACTGGAACAATTGAACTTACCGGAAAATTTATTAAAAAGATTGCGTACATCTTTTGCTAATTTGGAGATAATATAAAGAAATAAAGGGTGGCCACGGAGAGCCACCCCTACGTTTTGTAGTTTAAAGTTTTTATTCTAAATCGTTCTTGACCAATCAATTATAAAGTCTGTAGGGTTGGGTCTCTGTGCCCAACCGTATAATGGAGGATCATATTTTATGGAGACTTTGTATATTATCAATCCTTGTAAGACCTCATCATTACTTAATAGAATGGTGCAAGCTGTTTCAAGCTCTTTCAGCAACATTGAAGAGGTTTCATCACTCTCAGATACCAAAGATTTAAGAAACAAAAAAATATTATTTTCTGTACAACTTAACGAGGCAGGTTTTTGTACTGAAATGGATAAATTTCTATGTAAGCTTTGGAGCAAAGATAAAGATAGCTTAGTTGGCTCATCAGCAGTTATTGTTATACATTGTTCTAATGAACTGTTTACCAAAACTTATGCTCAAAATGTAATTTTGCATGCCAATATGTTAGGATGCAGCTTCATGGGCCGCCCGCTTGTTGAAGCTACCGCCAGCCTATCAAATTTTTTAGTGCTACAAAAAACGATTTCTAAGCCCCTTGACCAAGTATGTATTACGCTATGTGAAGATTTAGGAGCACGTTTTAGGTTATTTAATCCAAAATTGATTGATCATCCTAAAATAGCAGTCCTCCACTCCAGCAATTTTAAAACTTCTAATACCATGATGCTTTGGAAAATGGTTGAAGAACAGTTAGAAGGTTATAATATTAGTAGACATCATATCGAAAATGGTGCTGTTAAGGACTGTATTGGTTGTTCCTTTACTACTTGTTTGCATTATGGACAGCAGAAGTCCTGCTTTTACGGCGGTATTATGATTGAAGAAATCTATCCTGCCATTTTATCATCGGATGCATTAATTTTTTTATGTCCCAATTATAACGATAATCTATCTGCTAACATTTCTGCGGTTATTAACCGGCTGACTGCATTATATCGAACAACGAAATTTTATGAAAAGACTGTTTTTAGTGTTATCGTATCAGGAAATTCCGGCTCTGATGCATTGGCAAAGCAATTAATTAGTGGTCTAAATATTAATAAAACATTTCGACTTCCTCCATATTTCTTTATTTCTGCAACGGCTAATGATACTGGAACGGTTTTGAAAATAGATGGAATAGAGGAAAAAGCGAGAGCTTTTGCTGAAAATATTAAGAAGGAAATTAAGAAATAATTCATAATTATTCATTATTCAATATTAATTATGAATTCAAACCTTTTATGTTATAATAAATACTAGTGCAATAGTCATTAGAGATTAAATAAAATTATAGATACTTACCAATCATACGGAGGATAAGATTTTGGATTTAGATAAAATATTTATAAAGGATGCCAATCCCACTAAGGTTGGCGGGCAGGCGGTTATAGAAGGGGTCATGATGAAGGGGTCTACCTGTATGGCTACTTCTGTAAGGAAACCCAACGATGAAATTACAACAAAACTTACCCGGGTAAAAAAGCCAAGTAGGTTTTGGAAACTACCTCTTATCAGGGGCATATATTCTTTAGGCAGTGCCATGGTAACCGGTACAAAAACCCTTATGTACTCAGCTGAGGTTTTAGAAGAAGCTGGAGTTGAAATGGAAAAAAGCAAGTTTGATCAGTGGATTGAAAATAAATTAGGGGATAACGCCAATTCCTTTATTATTTATTTTTCAGTTATTACTGCTATTATCTTTTCAGTTGGTATATTTATTGTATTACCAACTATTGCTACCAATCCCATAAAAACATTGACTTCCAACTCCATTGTGCTCAACTTATTTGAGGGATTAATCAGGATTCTACTTTTTGTGATATATATTGTTTTAATTTCCAGAATGGAAGATATTAAACGAGTATTTCAATATCATGGCGCCGAGCATAAATCCATTCATTGTTTTGAAAATGGTTTAGAGCTCACGGTAGAAAATTGTAAGCCCTTTACTACGCTTCATCCACGCTGCGGTACCAGCTTTATGATGTTTGTTATGGTTATCAGCTTACTCATCTTTTCGTTTCTGGGCTGGCCTAACTGGTGGATGAGAATATTATCACGGATACTTTTTATTCCCATTATTGCAGGACTATCTTACGAAGTTTTAAAGTGGGCAGGAAAAAGTACCTCAAGTTTTGTTAAATTTATCAGTGTGCCCGGGTTATTGCTTCAGAAGCTGACGACAAGAGAGCCTGATGAATCTCAGCTGGAAGTAGCACTTAATTCATTAAAATTAGTCCTGAAAAAAGATCAAGGAAATGATGATAAATGGAACGAAACATAAGAGAAATTATTAACCATACATCCCATCTACTTGAAAAAAGCGGATCATTAACACCAAGGCTGGATGCTGAATTGCTTCTGGCCTTTGTAATGGATAAAGATAAAAGTTATTTTTATATGTATCCTGAATATGAAATAGATGTTGCTACTTATGAAGAATTTGAATGGCACCTTAACAAGCGTTTAGAAGGCATGCCGCTTCAGTATATTACCGGTACACAAGCCTTCATGGGTTTGGATTTTATGGTCAATCAGGATGTACTCATCCCAAGACCCGATACGGAAATTTTAGTTGAAAATGTTTTAAAAGCCGTTGAATTAACTCACCCATCTGGTATAAGTATTTTGGATATAGGCTGTGGAAGCGGTGCTATTGGTGTTAGTTTGGCTTATTATGCTTCTAAAGTTGATGTTTCATGTGTGGATATCAGCTGTGCCGCACTAAAAGTTGCAAAGCAAAATGCCGTTACCCATGGCGTCCATCATAAGATGCACTTCTTTGAAGGTGATATATTTGCGCCTATTAAACATCAAAAATTTGATATGATTGTTTCTAATCCACCGTACATTCCGGATGAATCAATCGATTCGCTTCAAATAGAAGTCTCCAAATATGAGCCTCGTTCGGCTTTAGCCGGTGGAAAGGATGGATTGGATTTTTACAGGCGTATTATTAAGGATGCACCCCATTATCTAAAAAATAATGGTCTGATCTTTTTAGAAATTGGATATGATCAGGCTGCGGCTGTTACGGATTTATTGAGAAGCGAAAGCGTTTATGACGGTATAGAGGTGATTAAAGATTTAGCCGGACATGATAGGGTAGTAAAAGCAAGAGGATAAAAAAATCGGAGCGTATACTCCGATTTTATTTTTCTTCCATTTTGTATTTTTTATTGAATTTTTCTATACGTCCACCACGACTAGCGGTCTTTTGAGTTCCGGTAAAGAATGGATGGCATTCTGAACATACTTCAAGTTTTATTTCATCCTTAATGGATTTAGTCTTAAAAGCATTACCACATGCACATTTTACTTCGCAATCTTTATAATCTGGATGTATTCCGTTTTTCACACCGACTCACCTCTTTCCATTCTTGTTATATATATATATTAAAAATATACTTCTTAACATAGCTATTCAATTATAGCATACTGTCTTGTCCGAAGCAAGGAGAATTTTTATCTAATTTTTTAGTCTCTGAATTCGTCTCTAAAAACCTTTTTAATGAGTTGTACAAAGTCAACATTGTTTCGAGTTTTCATTAGGTGAGTGATGATGGTTTCAGTGACCTCTTGTGTGGAGTGATTTGCCATTGCACGTCTAATATTCCAAATGGCTTCTAATTCATCTTGGCACAGCAGTAATTCTTCTCTCCTAGTACTTGATTTATTCAGGTTAATAGCTGGGAATATACGTTTTTCCGAAAGCTTTCTGTCTAAATGCAGCTCCATGTTGCCTGTTCCTTTAAATTCTTCAAAAATCACATCATCCATGCGACTTCCCGTATCCACTAAGGCTGTCGCCAATATGGTAATACTTCCGCCTTCTTCAATATTTCTTGCCGCACCGAAGAATCGTTTAGGTTTATGTAGTGCACCAGGGTCTAACCCTCCTGAAAGGGTTCTTCCCGTAGGTGGGATCGTCAGATTGTATGCCCTTGCCAGACGTGTAATACTGTCTAATAGAATAACTACATCTTTACCATGTTCTACCAGTCTTTGTGCTCTCGATAATACCATTTCAGCAACTTTTATATGATTCGACGGCAGTTCATCAAAGGTTGAGTAAATAACGTCTCCATTTATGGAACGCTGCATATCTGTTACTTCCTCAGGACGTTCGTCAATGAGTAAAACAATGACTTCTAAATCTTTATAAAGCTTTGTAATGCTGTTTGCTACTTTTTTTAGTAATATAGTTTTACCTGCCTTAGGGGGTGCAACGATAAGACCTCTCTGGCCTTTTCCGATTGGTGCAATAAGATCAATTAGACGGGTTGATAGATCTCTGGTACTATATTCTAAGGATAGTCTATCATCAGGAAAAATGGGTGTCAAAGAATCAAAATTGGGTCTTTTGACAGCCTTTTCCAGAATATCGCCATTCACAGCTTTAACGTATAATAACGCTCTGAATTTTTCACCGTCATTTGGTGGTCTTGTATATCCCAGTACTTTATCTCCTGTTTTTAAGTTAAATCTTCTGATTTGTGAAGGGGATACATACACATCTTCTTCACTTGTAAGGAAATTATAGAAACGTAAAAAACCAAAACCGCCTTCTGCAATCTCTAATATGCCTTCTACTTTATCACTGTTTTCTGAGTTTTCAAGATCTTGTATGTTCTTTTTGCGTTCTTCTTTAGGCTTCTGAGTCCCTTCAGCAGGTGATTGCTTTTCAACAACCTCTGTTTCCAACTCTTTTTTCTCGTCTTTTTTCAGAGCTAAAATAGCACGAATTAAATCCTCTTTTTTTAGCTTACTAATGCTGGTAACGCCAAAAGCTTTTGCTACCTCGCGAAGTTCTGTAAGCTTTTTCTCTCTTAATATACTCTCATCCAATTACATTACCTCCCGATAGGAAACATTTTTCCTATCTCACACTTATTTAAGTCTTTTTACTAATACTCATGAAAACATACTGAATCAGCTTAGAAGTGAAAAAATCAGTTTTGAATTTGTACTTCAAGAATTTTAATACCATCACAAGTATACAGAACATTCTCATTCAAAGTCAAGTCACTTATGGATATTTGTTTACCCTTTTTATCCATTAAATCCGCTGTTTCGTCCAGAAGATAGGATACTTGATCATTTTGGTTATTTTGTATGGTCAACTTATATTGATCGTTAGAAAGCGGCTCAACTTGTTGAATGAAGCCTTCACAGATCAGTTCTTTGGTCCAAATCAAAATATTTTGATTATCGACGGCATTGTTAAACGCAATAATCGCCTCTGTATTATCTTTAATGCCTTTTAGAGTACCAAAGGTTCCATTGACGATTATTCCCGTATTAGGAGAAATTATAAGCTCTTTTTCTTGTTCTTGTTCATCTATTATAAATATATGATTATCCTTTATATCTTGGATTTCTCCGGCAATGGTTATGCCTTCTTTTTCAATTTCTATATCTGTTTGTGCCCCTAAGTTATATACTCTTGAACAAACTGCGGCAAATTCGGCTCTGGTTATGGTGCTATCGGGTCTAAAGTTGTTGTTTTCATCTCCAATCATGATGCCATGTCTGTACATCATGTCAATATAGGATAAATGGTTCTGAGTAATATCATCTTTATCTTTATAAGGAATCATATAGGCAGGAGCGCCGGCTTTGTCTAAAGCTTTAGAAGCCCATACGGCAACCTCTTCTCTACTGGCAGGCAGCCCTGTTTCTCCTTCAACAAAGGTATTTAAATCCTCCGTAGAAATAATACCTTGTTTAAGGGCATAAGCAACATAGGCGTAAGCCCATTCTCCAATCTGGTTTTGTGCTAAAATATCAAGGTATTCTTGTGTAAAATCATCGGCGCTCTTAAGCGTCCCAGCAGCCTGCATAGATCGGTAAATCATGGTCAAGGCTTGTTCCTTTGTCACAGGACTGGCCGGCATGAAACTGCCATCGGGAAAGCCATTGATAATGCCTATTTCTGATGTGGCATCAATATATGAATACGCCCAGTAATCGGGTGTTACATCTGTAAAAGTAACTGTTGCGTATGATAAGCTTGTAACTGCAAGCATTGTAATGATTCCTAGTATTATTTTTTTCTTCATAAAAACCCCCAAAGTAATGTAAAAAAATTATAAACCAAAGGTTCGAGATAGTGAAAGATGATTTTAAAGCAAAATCCCTGTCACCTGTATTATATCATAAAACGGTTACAAGGGTATTACAAGGTTATTAAATTAGAAGTTTGAGATTTGACATAAAAGTTTTGTATACAAAAAACGTCTTAGATTTGCGTTTTTGCAAATTCTAAAACGTTTTTATTAACACATATTTATGATAATGGTACTACAAATCTTCCTGCACCCATTGACTCATTAAAAGCATCTACTGCCAGATTATAGTCAAGTATTGTATTGGAAAGTCCTACTTTTGCTTGAAAAACTTGTGTTTGTAGTTCTTGAACATCCGTTAATATAGAAAGCCCTGCTTCATAAGAAAGCTGTACCAATCTTAAGGCTTCCTCTAAAGCTTCTACGGATTTTTTGCTTGTTTCAATAGCAGCCTTCTTTTGCTGCATATCCATATATTTTTCTCTTACATCCATTTCTACTTTATCAAAGGCAATGGGATACTCAACTATTGATTGTTCCAAAGCAACTTTTTGTTTTTTATGATGTGAAGCACTAACGGTTTTCTTTTTGAGACTTTCCATAGTCATTTCTGCCAGGTCAAATTGGAATTTTGCAGCATAAATTTCGTTTCTTTCAAGTAATGCTTGTGACACTGCATCAGCTATACTGATATCTTCTGCATGTGCATTCTCTGAGATAGTATCTGTCAGAACAACTTCCTGCATAGGTTCATAGCCTAGCAGCAAGTTAAAACTCATTTTGGCATTTTTTAAATTAACCACAGACTCCTCATATGTTGTTTGAGCGTTCATCATTTCATATTCTGCTTTTAACACATCTTGTTTGGCTACCATTCCAAGCTCAAACTTTGTCTTACAGTTATCATAAAGGGTTTGTCTCACTTTTACATTTTCTCGGTTGATTTCAACCAGTTCATTTAGATTGTTAATTGAGAAATAAACTTCTATAACCTGTGCCTTAAGGGCATTCTGTTCAGCGGTTTTATTTCTTTTTCTCTGTTCTCTATAAAATCTGCCTGTAAATTCTAATATCTCTGCATCGGATCTAGTTGATGCGTAACTGATTCCTGCATCCCATACGGCATCAATATCATCAGAATTTTCCATAAATTCCCAATATTCAGCCTCAGCTTTTTTCTCATTCCATTCTATGGTCTTCCCAGATACACTTTCTGTTAATGCTCTGTCAATAGCTTCATTCAAAGAAAGTTTTACAGCTTCACCTTGAAAGTCCATACTATTTACAATATCCGTATCTGCGGAAATCCATCCTATACAAGAAATCATCAGACAACCGACAAGAATGACCGACACTACTTTTTTCTTCATTTCTTACGCCTCCAAACTGACTAAGTGGTCATATTTATCTTAAATTTTAGCCTTAACTTATTGAAAAGTCAAGGGATTACATAAAATGTAATATAAATGAAAAATTTATCTTATAAGCATCATACAAAGCTTTTAACAGTTTGTAAAGGTTCTTTCTGTTAGAATTCTGTAAGAAATTAGTTGAGAGACAAAAAGAGAGAAAAGAAAAAGAGTCGGGATATCCCGACTCTTTAAAAAC
>JANQMT010000131.1:0-14216 GCA_028279945.1 Clostridia bacterium | reverse complement strand
AGCTTATCCTGAGCGTTTCGAGGCTGCAGGATAAGCTTTTTTAATGCTTTAGTCTTGTTCATGTCGTATGACAAGATATCTTTTATCAGCAACCCGCCCATACCTGCAATGACAATGGTGTCAACTTCTCCTGTTTTAACCGGTTTTAATCCATCGCCAATTCTGGCATCATAATGATTTTCGGGTATATGATGTTGTCTGAGATTCCTCACTGCTATTTCCATGGGGCCTTTATTGATATCTGTTAATATTAATTTATCGGAAATATTTTTCTGATATAAGTAAATGGGTATATATCCGTGATCGGTTCCGATATCTGCTACCTTTTCTCCTTTTTGAATATGATTGGCTATTACTTGCAATCGGTCGGTTAAACGAATCATTTTAATTCTCCTCTTTGGGGGGCCGCGGGGAGCCGACCCTACATTCCTATATTTTTTGAAGTGACACTAAAAAGAATCTTCATTAGAAGATTCTCCGGTTGATCTTTGAAAACATAGAAATGTATTTATTCTAAGTAATCTTTTAGTTTTTTACTTCTGCTTGGATGTCTCAGTTTTCTCAATGCTTTGGCTTCAATTTGTCTAATTCTCTCGCGTGTAACATCGAATCTTCTTCCTACTTCTTCTAATGTTCTTGCTCGTCCATCTTCAAGGCCGAAACGAAGTTTTAAAACATTTTGTTCACGCTCCGTTAAGGTATCCAATACTTCTATCAGCTGTTCTTTTAACATTGAAAATGCTGCTGCTTCTGCCGGTGCAGGAACATCCTCATCCGGGATAAAATCACCAAGATGGCTGTCTTCTTCTTCACCTATTGGTGTTTCTAACGAAACAGGCTCTTGCGCAATTTTTAAGATTTCCCTTACTTTATCTTCCGGTAAATCCATTTCTATTGCTATCTCATCAGGCCGTGGTTCTCGACCATATTCTTGAAGCAATTGCCGTGATACTCTAATGAGTTTATTAATCGTTTCAACCATGTGTACCGGTATTCGAATGGTCCTGGCTTGATCGGCAATAGCTCTTGTAATGGCTTGCCTGATCCACCAAGTCGCATAAGTACTAAACTTATATCCTTTTCTCCAATCAAACTTATCCACTGCTTTAATGAGTCCCAAATTCCCTTCTTGAATCAGGTCTAAAAACAGCATACCTCTTCCTACGTAGCGTTTTGCTATGCTGACAACCAGCCTCAGATTGGCTTCACATAGTTTTTGTTTAGCGTCGTCGTCTCCCATTTCCATTTTTTTTGCTAGATTTATTTCTTCGGTTGCAGATAATAACGGCACCTTGCCAATCTCTTTTAAATACATTCTTACAGGGTCATCAACACTTATTCCTTTAGGGATGCTAAATTCTAAATCAATATCATCCACGTCAACTTCTGCATCTTCTTCCTCGTCAGCCGGCATCATCATACTATCTTCCGATACGATTTCGATACCCATGGATGCCAATGAATCATATAACTCATCCATCTGGTCTTTATCAAGCTCAATATTCTCCAGATAGTCACCTATTTCTTTATAAGTGATAACACCTTTTTGCTTAACTTTATCCAAAAAACCTTGGATTAAGACAGCTTTATTATTGTTATCTATATTGTTATTATTGTTCTCAATACTCATTTAGAAACTTCCCTTCCCTGGAATTACTTTATAAGTTTTTTTTGTATATCTACCAATTCTTGAGTTAATTGGTCAATACGAATTTTATCTTCATCTTCATTTAATATTTGTAAAATTTTTAATATATCTTCTTGTCTTTTCTTTAGTCTGTCGATTTTTATTTTGTTTATACAGTCTTGAAAAATAACCTCTTCTTTGCCACCCAGTTGAATATCATTTAAAATTGTTTCCAGTTCATTTATATCTTCTTCTTCGCTTAAAGCATCCTTAAGCTTAGATATATCAATCTCTTCATCTTCACGATATAATTCAATAATTAAAGAAAACATTCTTTGATGCATTGGATCTGCAAAAATATCCGTGGATTCTTTTATTTTAGGAACAAATTCACTTCTTGTTACGATTAATTTAATGAGTGTTTTTTCAAAAAAGTCATTTTTCCCAAATGGTTTTTGGGGACTCAGTTGTTGCTTTGCATCATTGCTCGGAATAATAATCTTACTATCGTTTTTATTATTACCATTAATTTCTAATTTAATAGCACTTTCAGAAATTTTAGTCTCAGCCGCAATCTTGTGTAAATAGGCATCTACTTCAATATGACTTTTGACTTTACTTAAAACTTTTGCAACTTCTTTTACAAAATCTACTCGTCCATCCATGATGGATAAATCGTGCTGTTCTCTTAATTTCTTAATTTTATATTCGATAATAGGAACAGCATTTTTAATGCAATCTTTAAAGCTTTTTACACCGTAAGCTTTAACATATTCATCTGGATCTTTTGAGCCTTCCATTTGCAAAATTTTTACTTTACAGCCTGCCTCATAAAGAATATCCATACCTCTAAAAGCTGCAGCTTGCCCGGCTTCATCTGAATCATAGGCTACTATGACATTGTGTGTATAACGCTTTATCACTTGAGCTTGATTTATTGTTAGCGCAGTACCAAGTGAGGCACCAACATTTTTGATCCCTTTACTATATAGAGATATGACATCCATATATCCCTCTACAATAATGATATAATCATGCTTTTGAATGTCTTGCCGAGATAAGTTTAAACCGTATAAATTGTTTTTCTTTTGGAATACAATTGATTCAGGAGAGTTTAGATATTTAGGAGTAGAATCATCAATAGCACGTCCGCCAAAGCCAATGACTTTACCTCTGGTATTGATTATAGGAAAAATTACTCTATTTCTAAATTTGTCGTAATATCTTTCTTTACTAAAAGAAACTAACCCTAAATCCAGCAGTATTTTCTCATCAATATTTTTGCTTTTTAAATATTTATATAAATGATCCCAGCTTTTTTCAGCATATCCTAATCCAAATTTCTTTATTATACTAGGTTCTAAACCTCTTGAATGCAAATATCTGTTCCCATTATTCTCTTTTGAATTCAGATTATTATAAAAAAACAATGCAGCATCTCTGTTAATCTGATATAGTTGCTGTTTTTTCTTTTCGTTGGCAGACCCAGAGTGCTCTTTTAATTCAATACCGCATTCTTTCGCCAGTCGTTCAATGGTTTCAATAAAATCAATATTTTCAATCCGCTTTAAAAATTCAATAACATCTCCTGTCTCACCACATCCAAAACACGTAAATATTTGTTTATCTTCTGAAACTACAAAAGAGGGCGATTTTTCACTATGAAAAGGGCAAAGCCCTTTATAGTTATTGCCCGTACGTTTAATATTAACATACTTTCCAACAACATCTACGATATTAGTTCGTGATTTTATCTCGTCGATGATTGCTTCACTTAAAATACTGTGCATCAAAATTCCCCATTAAAAAATTTGTCACATTTTTAAATTCGACAGAATATAGTTTTTTCCTTTATTTTTTTGCAAAAAAATTATAATTAATTTATGTATCTATTTCCACCTTTTTGGTATAAATATTTCTGAAAATACGTTAATAGCATAACGATCCGTCATTCCGGCTATTTGGTCTTTTACGATCTCTTCAATTCCCCATTTTTCAATCATTTGATAATATTCGTCAGGCAGCTTATCAGGGTTTTGTAAATAGAAACGATACAATTCTTTGATAATATGGTCAATTTTATCCATGTCTTCTACTTTTTTCACCACTTGACTGTGGTATACATTTTCAAACATATAGGTTCTTAATTTGTTCTTGTAATATGACATTTCATCACTCATCTTAATTCTAGGTTGACCTTTACTGTTATTAACCACGTCAATAACCAAATTATTAATTCTATCCCTATGAGTTTGGCCCAATACCTTAATACAGTCTTGCGGCAAATCATTGTCACTAATAATACCGCCTCTTAAAGCATCATCAATATCGTGGTTAATATATGCAATCCGGTCACTCAGTTTAACCACTTGGCCTTCCAATGTAAATGGCTCCGTCTCACCGGTGTGATTTAATATACCATCTCGTACTTCATCAGTGAGATTCATATTTCTTCCCTCAGAATTTTTCTCTAAGTAATCGACCACTCTTAAGCTCTGTTCATTGTGCTTAAAGCCTTTTGGACGTATGATATCTAAATATTTTTCTCCGCTGTGCCCAAAGGGCGTATGTCCTAAATCATGTCCCATGGCAATAGCTTCTGTTAAGTCTTCGTTTAAATACAACGCTCTTGAAATCGTTCTGGAAATTTGGGAAACCTCTAATGTATGTGTTAATCTGGTTCTAAAATGGTCACCTTCAGGCGCTAAAAAAACTTGTGTTTTATGCATTAAGCGTCTAAAGGACTTTGAGTGTATGACCCTATCTCTGTCTCGCTGAAAATCTGTTCTAAAGTCGCATTTTTCTTCATGGATTTTTCGACCTTTTGACTCAATGGATTTACATGCATATTCAGATAAATAATTTATTTCATGTTTTTCTAAATCTTGTCTCATTTTATGGTATCCCTCTAATTATATTATTAATTATGAATAAATCATTATTCTACAAATGATTATGATTTCCTCTATTTTTTTAAATATTCGTTGAACTAGTTTGCAGTGTATGGCATTATTACATTCGTCACATTTTTGTAATGAGTTCGTAACTTTTCATTGAGCCTTTTAAGATATAATAAAGATGCGTTTTAAATGCCTGGCTGTGTATCGATACAAGATACCGGCTAACCTATAACGGTAGAGTTTTTAAAATCACCAAAACCTGATTGATCATGGAATTCATTCAGAAAGGAGCTAAAAATATGAACAAATTTTTCAGGTTCGTTACTTCACTATCTATCGTATTGATAATGCTCGCTACTACATTCTCTTCTTATTCTTATGCTGATTGGAAAACCGTTTTTTATGAAGAAAAAAAGGAAGAATTTATAGGTAAGGGCATCCAACATGAACAGATCCTTCGCTTTACAGATGCAGGATGGTATAACATTAATGTTATACGGGCAGACGTTAACAGCAAATATGTATCTTTAAGTCTGCTGTCTAATGAAAATGGCATTGGTATCAGAGAAAAATTATCTGAATTGGTGAACCAAAATGAGGATGTCATCGCCGCTGTTAATGGTGACTTTTTTAATACCAGAGGTGCTGCTTCCCTTGGTCCCATGGTAAGCGACGGTGAATTGCTGTCCACTCCTTTTTACATACCTGAACAAATGGCAACATTTAATATGGATTTAAAAGATAATCCCTCTATTGATTTTTGGACAACACCTCACATCACCATAACCCATACTAACAGTCAAGAGAAGATTGAAATTGCTACGGTTAATAAAGAAACCGATTATCATGATATTGCCGTTATTTACACGCCAAAATGGGGGTCAAATACGCCTCCTCTAAGTAACAATTTGGAAAGCGCAGTAGAAATGATGATCTCGGATGACGTGGTTTTAGACATCTGTCCTGCCTCACCTGCCGGAAATCCTATTCCATCAGATGGATACGTGGTTTTCGCCACCGGAAGTCATGCAGATATCATTCAAAATTTTTTTTCAATAGGAGATAAAGTTGACTATGATATCCAATCGGATATTGATTTCAGCAAACTTTCTATGTCCATAGGCGGCGGTGCAGTACTGGTAGAAAACGGAATGGCAAAAGACGTTTTTACGCATGAAATTAAAGGTCGTCACCCAAGAACTGCTTTAGGCATTACTAGGGACGAAGAGGAAGTCCTTTTGGTCACCATAGACGGACGAACCACTTCATTTCCGGGTCAATCTCAGCAAGAGCTTGCAGAAATCATGATTGATTTGGGTGCTTACTCTGCTATTAACTTAGATGGCGGTGGATCCACAGACATGATTCTACGTCCTTTGGGAGATGAAAATACTAAAGTCATTAACCACCTTTCAGATGGAACAGAAAGAAGAATCGCTAATGGTATTGGCGTCATCAGTACCGCTTCCAAAGCATCTCTTAAAGGTATTTCTCTTAATACAATTGACACCAATGTATTTGTTAATACGCCTCGAGAAATAACCATAAAAGGCTATGATCGCAACTATAATCCGGTGATGATCCACCCTTCCGACGTACGTTGGTCCGTAGATGGTGTATCCGGTACCATCCAAGATGGTATCTTTATGCCGGCTTCATCAGGAGATGCCGTCATTACCGCCCATTATAAAAATACCAAAGCCACCATTGAAATCAAAGTACTTGAAACACCAACCGCCATTACCATTACCCCAAATAAAATCAATATGCCTACAGGCAGTGCAATGCAGCTATTCATTAAAGCCGTAGACAGCAAAGGTTATAGCGCATTAATAGACGCAAAATCCGTTAATTTAGATGTCCCTAATCATATTGGTTTCATTGATGATCAAGGCATTTTTAAATCTTCAGATGACAATAGCACGGGTATTATTAAGGCTTCCTACGGAGAGCTCACTGCTTATACGCCGGTGGTAGTAGGAGAAGAAAAAATAATCATTGATGGTTTTGAAAACAGCAATGGTGTGTTTTCTTCTTACCCATCTGTCGTAACCGGAAGTTATGGGTTAGTGTCCTTTAGTAAAGCCGGAAAGTACGGCGGTGAAATTGTGTTTGATTTTTCTACTACGGATGCAACCCGAGCAGCTTATTTAGTATTTAATGATGGTGGCATTCAGTTGGATAAAAAGCCTGAGAAAATTGGACTATGGGTTTATGGCAATGACAGCGGAGGGCATGGTATTAAAGTAAAGCTAACGGATGGGCATGGTACATCGGAAAATATAGTCCTGGCCTCCAGCATCGACTGGTCAGGATGGCAGTTTATAGAAACAAAATTGCCCAATACACTATCCGGCCCTATTCGAGTTGAGAGAGTATATGTAGTGGAAACCAACCCGCTATCAAAAGAAACAGGAAAAGTCTATATAGATGATTTAACCGTTTCTTATCCTTTATCTTTCCAAGGTGATATCCCTGCTGGGGTTACAAAGCCCATGGATTTGAATCATAAAAAATCTGCGCTGGAAACAGACTCAGCCTTTCGTTTCTTTGCTCATGGCAATGTATCCGGCATTGATACATTAGGAGATAATTTGATTGTTGCTCATATGGCCGAATTCGCTAACGAACAAAGTGATTTAAGTGTTTTCTCACAAAATTTAGATGAGTCTTTAGGCAGCCGACTCAGCAATCCTGTTGTTGTAGCTAATCACGGTTACTCATTTACTCAACACAATGACAGCGGTTTTATTGCTCTAGATAATCACAATAGAGGGCTGCGCCAAGGCAATATCCATCAATGGCCGTGGCTTTTAGATACTTTAGAAGAAATCAATGTTAAAAAACTTTTTATAACATTACCAAAATCACCGGTATTCAAAGATAAGCTTGAAGAAAAGTTATTTAAAGATACGTTAAATCAACTTGTTGAAGATGAGAATATGGATGTGTGGGTGCTTTATGAGGGGGAAGATCAATACAAGGTCACCCTTGAAAATGGCATACATTATGTGGCATTAAAAGCTTATCCTTCTGTCAACAAAATTGATATATTTTCTGACCTGAATACAATGATCTTTACCGTTAATGAGAATATGGTAACCTATGAAATCCTTCCGTTATTCCCATTGAATTAACTTAAAAAAAATGGCAATTGGATTAAACTCCATTTGCCATTTTTTATGTTTTTTTTATTTTTTATTCAATATGGAATGGGCTGCTGCCAACCTGGCAATAGGGACCCTAAATGGTGAACAAGATACATAATCCAGACCTATTTCCTGACAAAACTCTATTGATTTAGGATCGCCTCCATGCTCTCCGCAAATCCCAAGCTTGATATCTGAGCGTGTTGATTTACCTAATTCTACAGCCAGTTTTACCAGCTTTCCAACACCTCTTTCATCAATGGTTTGGAAAGGATCATATTCCAATAGTTTTTTATCATTATAATCTCTTAAAAACTTACCCGCATCATCTCTGGAAAATGCATAGGTCATTTGAGTTAAATCATTGGTTCCAAAAGAGAAAAACTCAGCATGCTTTGCAATTTCATCGGCTGTAAGCGCTGCACGCGGCACTTCTATCATGGTTCCAATTTTATAATCGATACTTTTGTTTAAATCATTCAGTATATTTTTCGCAGTTTGTTCTACTACTTTTCTGACATACGCCAATTCTTTTTCACTGCCAATGAGTGGAATCATGATTTCAGGAGCTATCTCAATTCCCAATTCATCCTTCACTTGTGTTGCAGCTATTATGATGGCTTTTGTCTGCATTTGATATATTTCCGGATAGGTGACGGCTAATCTGCACCCTCTGTGCCCTAACATTGGGTTGAATTCTTTTAGCTCTTGAATCTTATCTTTTAGGGTTTCATATTCTACATCTATTTTCTGGGACAAGGTTTTGATCTCTGCATCATCATGTGGTAAGAATTCATGCAAAGGCGGGTCCAATAATCTAATGGTAACAGGGCGTGTTGCCATAGCTTTGTAAATGCCTTTGAAATCCTCTGTTTGATAATCCAGTAACCCATCTAACGCTTCCAATCGTTCATGTAATGAACCTGCAACGATCATTTTTCTAACTGCGGGAAGTCTTTCCTCTTCAAAGAACATATGCTCTGTTCTGCATAAGCCTATACCTTCAGCTCCAAATTTTACGGCTACGGCAGCATCTTTAGGATTATCCGCATTGGCTCGTACGTTTAATGCTCTGATTTCATCTGCCCAGCTCATTAATGTCCCAAAATCACCTGATAATTCCGGATCTATTGTACGTATTTGTCCTTTATAAACAAACCCTGTGCTGCCATCTAACGATATATACTCACCTTCGGAATATTCATCTGCATTAATATACATTTTCTTCAATGCTTCTTCAACTCTTATATCGGAACATCCTGAAACACAACACTTACCCATGCCTCTAGCAACAACTGCTGCGTGAGAAGTCATACCGCCTCTGGCAGTTAAAATACCTTCTGCGGCTACCATTCCCTCAATATCCTCCGGAGACGTTTCCAATCTCACAAGTATAACTTTATCACCATTTCTTACAGCTTTTACAGCTTCTTCTGCCGTAAAAACAATTTTGCCGCATGCTGCTCCCGGTGATGCCGGCAGTCCTTGTGCAATCTTTTCAGCTTTATTCAGACCTTCTATTTCAAAAGTAGGATGCAGGAGTTGATCGATTTGAGAAGGCTCAACCCTTAAAACAGCCGTATTTCGATCAATAATTTGTTCATTAGCCATATCAACGGCTACTTTTACTGCTGCTTCTGCAGTTCTTTTTCCATTTCTTGTTTGAAGCATAAAAAGCTTTTCTTTTTCTATGGTGAACTCAATATCCTGCATGTCTTTATAATGATTTTCTAACAATTCTGCTGTTTCTTTGAATTGTACATATATTTTAGGCATTGCCTTTTCTAACTGAGATATTGGTAAAGGCGTACGAATGCCTGCAACCACATCTTCCCCTTGTGCATTCATCAAGAACTCACCAAACAATTCTTTTTTCCCTGTTATTGGGTTTCGAGTAAAGGCTACTCCTGTTCCTGATGAGTCCCCCATATTGCCAAATACCATGGATTGAACATTAACTGCTGTCCCTAAATCAGATGGTATATGATTGAGTTGTCTGTATACATCGGCTCTGGGATTATGCCAAGAGTCAAACACGGCTTTAACAGCCATAATCAATTGTTCTTGAGGGTCCTGAGGAAAATCATTTCCGGTTTCTCTTTTAACCAATCTTTTATATTCTTCAATAATCGCTTTTAAATCCACTGCGGTTACATCTACATCGGATTGGTATTTTTTTTCTGCCTTTGTAGCCTCAAAAATACTATCAAATTTATGTTTAGGGATACTTAAAACCACATCACCAAACATTTGAATAAAGCGTCTATAGCTGTCATAGGAAAATCGTAGATTATCTGTTAAATTGGCTAATCCAATAACACTTTCATCATTTAATCCAAGGTTTAGGATGGTATCCATCATTCCCGGCATGGAGATCACCGCACCGGATCTTACTGAAACCAATAAAGGGTCATTGGTATCACCAAATTTTTTATTGGTTTGTTCTTCCAAGTAACGCAATTTATTTTGTATTTGATCCATTATTTCTTTTGAAATGGTTTTAGATTCTTCATAATATCGATTACATGCTTCTGTAGAAATGGTAAACCCAAATGGTACAGGCAAGCCAATTTTAGTCATTTCCGCTAAGTTGGCACCTTTTCCACCTAAAAGGTTTTTCATTTCTTTTTTGCCTTCATCAAAAGAATAAACATATTTATTTGTCATTTATCTTCCCCCTTTATTTAAAATGCATAATATCAAAAATAATGCTCGCTGTCTCTTCTACAGCTTTTGTGGATACATCAATAACCGGGCATCCGACTTTTTTCATAATACTTTCAGCATAATCCAATTCGTTTAATATTCTTTCCATACTTGCATAGTTCGCATCATTATTAAGTCCTAACGCTTTTAATCGTTCTTGACGTATTTCATTTAATTTTATTGGGTTAGTTGTAAGACCTACTATTTTTCTTTTATCAATTTTGAATAATTCTTCTGAAACAGGCACTTCCGGTACTAAAGGCACATTTGCAGCCTTAATATTTTTATGTGCTAAATACATGCTTAAGGGTGTTTTGGATGTTCTTGAAACACCAATTATGACCACATCGGCTTCTCTAATCCCTCTAACGTTTTTACCGTCATCATATTTAACAGCAAATTCTATAGCTTCTACCTTTCTAAAATATTTATCATCTAATTTTCTTATAAGTCCGGGTTCATTCATCGGTTCCTCATGAAAAAGATTTGAAAAAGTGTTCACAATGCAAGACATAATATCTATGATAGGAATATTATGACTTTCAGCTGTTTCAATGAGAATCTTTTTTAATTCAGGAACAACTATTGTGAAAACGATCATGGCTTTTTCATCGGATGCATCACTGACAATATCTTTGATCTGATTTTCATTTGATATGTACGAATATCTTTTTAATTGGTGGGACACATTTTGGAATTGGCTTACAGCAGCTTTAACAATCTGCTCTGCCGTCTCACCGATTGAATCGGACACCACATAAATGTTATACATAATTTATCCTCCTAGATCTTCATCCTTGCAAGGTCTACCAATAATCTAGTGATATTGGTTTTGGTAATCTTTCCAGTGATTTTATAATGTTTCTTTTCTTCTTCAAGAACTTCCTCAACGACTGGAAGGCTGTCGACTTCATGTTCAATGATTCTAATTGCCGCTTCTAAAGCAGTATCCGTATCTTGTATGGTTACAACATTAGGCATTCTCGTCATAATCATTCCAATAGGTGCTTTCTCGGTATCTGACCCACCCATCATACTTTTTAACAAATCTTTTCTGGATACGACTCCCCCAAGATATCCATGTGACAACACAAATAGGGTACCTGTATCTTCTAAAAATAAGGTTACAATTGCATCGTAAAGAGTAGATTGTTCGTCAATAACCGTTGGTACTGATTTTATTTCCGATACTTTAACATTTTTAATCTTATTAGAAATGATTTCAGCCTCCGAATTACCGGCATAATAATATCCTACTTTAGGTCTGGCATCTAAAATACCGATCATGGTCAATACGGAAAGATCTGTTCTTAGGGTTGACCGTGTGATATTAATGGTTTCAGCTATTTTATCACTGGTTATAGGCTGCTGGTTTTTAACGATTTCTATAATTTGTTTTTGTCTTTCAGTTAATTCTATTTGAATCACCCCTTTCGCCAATATATATGTTTAATATGCCACATTATTTATTATATGTGCTATATTATATAATAAAACATCATAATTGTTAACATAAAAAAACCAAATCTAAAAAATTTTTTAGATTTGGTTTTTCTGTCACCTGTTTCCTGTTCCCTGAATCAGTATTCTATTTTTTCCTCCAGATAGTTCTTTAATTCAGCAATCGGTACTCTTATCTGTTCCATAGTATCTCTTTCCCTGATGGTTACAGACTGATCTTCTAAAGAGTCAAAATCAAAAGTAATACAGAATGGTGTACCGATTTCATCTTGTCTTCTATAGCGTTTTCCAATACTACCGGTAACATCATAATCCATCATAAAATGTTTAGACAGCTGCTCATATACTTTTATCGCATCATCATTTAATTTTTTTGTAAGTGGTAATACGGCTGCCTTAAATGGCGCAAGAGCAGGATGGAATTTTAAAACAACTCTTTCAGACCCATCTTCTAATGCTTCTTCATTATAGGCATCAATTAAGAATGCTAAAGTCACTCGATCTGCTCCAAGTGAAGGCTCAATACAATATGGTACATATTTTTCATTGGTCACAGGATCATGATATACCAAGTCTACACCTGAATGTTCAATGTGCTGCTTCAAGTCAAAATCTGTTCTATCTGCAATACCCCATAATTCTCCCCATCCAAATGGGAATTTATATTCTAAATCGGTTGTGGCATTACTATAGTGAGATAATTCTTCTTCATCATGATCTCTAAGCTTAATGTTTTCCGGTGTCATATTTAATTCATGCAGCCAATTAACGCAGAAATCTTTCCAATAATTAAACCATTCTATGTCTTCTCCCGGTTTACAGAAGAACTCAAGTTCCATTTGTTCAAACTCTCTTGTTCTAAAAGTAAAGTTTCCGGGTGTGATTTCATTTCTAAAAGATTTTCCAATTTGTCCTATACCAAACGGTATTTTTTTTCTAGTGGTTCTGGCTACATTTTTAAAGTTTACGAAAATACCTTGAGCCGTTTCAGGTCTTAAAAATATTTCTGTGTTAGAATCTTCGGTAACGCCTTGGAAAGTTTTAAACATCAGGTTAAATTGACGAATTTGAGTAAAATCAGAAGCCCCACAGTCCGGACAAACTATTTGTTCGTCTGTAATGTACTTTTCAAGCTTCTCATTGGCCCATCCATCTACAGTTATTTGTTGTTCTTCTTTTTTAGTGATATGTCCTTCTACCAATTGATCGGCTCTATATCTTGATTTACACTTCTTGCAGTCAATTAAAGGGTCGTTAAATCCACCTACGTGACCGGATGCTACCCATGTTTTAGGATTCATCAGTATGGCTGCATCTACCCCTACATTATAGGGAGATTCTTGGATAAATTTTTTCCACCAAGCTTTTTTGATGTTGTTTTTTAGTTCTACGCCTAAGGGCCCATAATCCCAAGTATTCGCCAATCCACCATATATTTCTGAGCCTGGGAAAACAAACCCTCTGGATTTGGCCATTGCCGAAATCTTATCCATTGTTTTTTCTTTACTCATTTTTATTCTCCTTTTATTTTTGATTTACTTTATAGGGTTAATATTTATTCCAATAAAAAAAGTCTTTTAGCCCCTGCAAGGGACGAAAGACTACTTCCGCGGTTCCACCCTAGTTGATGTATGTACATCCACTCAAAGCATATGCTCAAGAGTTCCTTTCATTAATGCCTTGTATCGGTTCACAGCCTCCACCGACTCTCTTAGACAACTCACTAATTACTGCTCTCTATCAACGCATTTATTCAATTAGCTTAACATTTATCTTAAATATTTTAACATGTGACTATCATATTGTAAAGGTAGTAAAAACTAATATTATCCATTGCTCTTTGCAGTTTTTCTGATCTCATCCTTTCCTTTCTTATTATACATGATAGAATATAGATGTTAATATAGTAATATATTCTATATAAAGCTTAAAAGAGATAAATATGAGTAACAAACTAGTAGTTGGAATAAGCGAAAGGAATGACTATAAAGATGATTAATATAATCCGTAAAGCCACGGGTCTTTTAATAGCCGGCCCCTTTTGTATATTTGCGAAAACACTTTCTTTGTTTGTCGGTAAGCAGAAAGCTATAAAACTGGTGGGACCATCGGTGACCACTGCAGTGAAAATAATAGCTGAAGTATCCCTGATACCCAAAATTCATCACCCGGTGGAGTTTGGTACATTTGTTAAGAAGATGAAAAGTAATATACATAACCTCCGGCTACTTTACGATATCTCTGTTGAGTATGAAGATAAGGATACTATCGTTTTAAATTTTAAAAATTGTCCTCATTGCGACGCATTTTGCTCTTTGGGTATGCCTGAATTTGGTCCCTATGCATGTGATAGTGATTGGGTCATTGCTCAGA
>JANQMT010000127.1:0-22862 GCA_028279945.1 Clostridia bacterium | reverse complement strand
TCATATTTTTTTAATCTTTCATCAAGAACATTTTTATTATTGTTTAAAACATCTAAGTGCCCTTGCTAAATACTTATTTCTGTTCTAATTTCTGAGCTTTTTTAAGTAGTTGTTATAAGTTTTAAGCTGTCGCGAAGTTAGTCATATCCAGTGTTTGTCAATTTGTCAAGCCTGACCCCTATTTCCCTTATAAAATAAGAGCTATTTTGAAGGATCTACTATAACTTTTATATATTTATCTGGGTAAGAATATATATCATCAAACATATCAACAGATTCTTCCAAAGTAATTACCTTTGTAATTAGTTGTTTTGTATTCAGTTCGCCCCTTGACAAAATTTCTACCATCTCTCCAAACTCTGAATGAGTATAAATATACGAACCAAGTACGCTTCTAGCAGAAGCTACAACATCCTGCATATTAATTTCTATTTGATTTTGTGATAAACCAACCCATACAGCTTTTCCAAACGATTTCAAGCACTTGATAGCCTGATTTGCAGTAGCTTGAATTCCTACTGCTTCAAATGAAACATCAACCATTTCCCCTTCAGTGATAGAATTAACGGTTTTCATATAATCTTCTCTTTTGGGATTAATCGTGTAGTCTGCCCCTATATCCTTTGCTTTATTCAAACGTACATCACTTAAATCAGAAACAATAATAATCTTAGGTTCTTGTAATTTTACTAGTTGTAGAATAGATAATCCAATGGTACCGGCACCAATTATTAGAACAATCTTATCCTTTAACTCTCCTAATCCCACTTTTTTAATACTTGCATATGCTACAGAATAAGGCTCAATTAATGCACCTTCTTCATATGTGCATTTATCTGATAATGAAAATAATAGTTTTTCTGGAACGGCTATATATTCTGCCAAGGCCCCATCTATATCAAAAACTCCGAAAAATCTTTTATTCACACACACACTAGTGTAATCTAGTTTGCAATACAAGCACTCCCCGCAGAAAAAACATGGTTGGACAACAACTCTGTTTCCTATATTGAATTTTGTAACCTTTTTACCTCTTTCAACAATCTCTCCTGAGAATTCATGTCCCTGTGTCATTGGTGCAAGTCTTCTTCCTGTAAGTCCTAAATATCCATGAATATCACTACCACATATCCCACAAGCTTTAACCTTCACTAACACTTCGTTCTCTTTAATTACCGGAGTTGGCAATTCAATTACTTCATGTTTTTTTTGTCCCAAATATCTTAATGCTTTCATAAAACACCTCTCTCTAAATATGGTTAAGTTTGAATTGTAAAGCGCGTTGTACTTTTTTTATATACTCATACTCCGTTAGGTTTAATTTAAATTGTTCAAGACTAAAAATTTAGGATTAAATGTTAGTTATCCCTTCAAATTCAATTGCTTTAGGCTTTTTTAAAACTACCAAAGAAGCTTCCTACTTTCTTCATAAACCATTTGTTCTGTGTTAATAGCATTAATACAATTACGATTATTAAAATCAAAGTAATTGGTCTACCAAACATTGGTGCTAAACTACCACCACTCATAGACAAACCACGGCGTAGGTTAGTATCCACCATAGGTCCTAAGATTAAACCTAATACCATAGGAGCCGGTGGAACATCAACCTTGCGCATAAAATACCCTAAAATGCCAAAGAAAAACATTGTGTAAACATCAAACATTTTCATGTTAATAGCAAAAGATCCTAACACAGCTAATACCATAACAATCGGCATCAAAATGGGTTTAGGTACCATTAACACCTTATTCATAGGAGATGTTACGAGCAATCCTAAAAATAAAATCATTATAGCTCCCAAAAATAAAAGTGCTGCTATGTGATATATAAAACTAGGGGACTCTATAAAGAGCAAAGGTCCGGGGCGAATACCATGAAGCCACATAGCCGATAACATAACCGCAGCTGCAGGACTTCCTGGAATTGCCAAAGAAAGAATTGGAATTAATGCTCCTCCAATAGCACTGTTATTAGCTGTTTCTGCAGCTATAACACCTTCTACAGAGCCATGGCCAAATTTTTCAGGAGTTTTACTTGTTCTTTGGGCTGTATCATAAGATACCCAAGCAGCGATATCTTCCCCAGCTCCTGGAATTATACCAATTAGAACACCGATTACTCCAGACTGTAAACTGAGCCTCAAATTGCCTACAACATCCTTCATATGAGGCAAAATTCCTTTTGCTTTTTCTAAAACAGCTTCTTTATCTAAGTTCCTCATAACATCAATAACCTCTGCCATACCAAAAAGTCCTATCATTGCAGGAACAAAGGATATGCCTCCCATTAGCTGTATATCCCCATATGAGAATCGAGCATAAGCATACATTTTTTCTAAACCTATCATGGCTATTAATAGGCCTGTAAATCCTGACACCCATCCATTTAATGGAATCTTCGAGGCTAAATTACCACATATAACAACACCTAAAATACCTAATAGAAAGTATTCCCAGGTTTGAAACTGGAGAGCAAATCTTGATAACATCGGAGTCAAAAATACCAGTATGAGCATACCAAATAGAGTTCCAATAGTTGATGAAACTGTAGCCAAACCAATTGTAGGCCCTCCTTGCCCCTGTTTTGCTAGAGCATACCCATCTGCAACAGTAGCTGATGCTGCAGAAGTTCCCGGAATTCCTAGCAGAATTGCAGATTTAGATGCTCCGTAAATCCCACCTACAAAAACCCCCATTAAAACAGTCATAGCCATGCTAAGATCCATACTGTAAGTCAAACCTACAAGCAGAGAAAGAGTCATAACAGCTGTAAGTCCAGGAAGGGCACCTACAGTGATCCCCAGTAAAGTACTCCAGGCTAACGTGAAGATCACATGGGGATTTAGGAGGGCTATAAGTTCTTGTATAAACATTGAAAATGCCATATTTATTTGGGCCTCCTTTAATTTTTTCTTTTAACTATAAAATACAAATTAAGCTCTTGCTTACGGTAGACGAATCATGAATATTCTCGTAAATAAGATGAATATTATAGCCGTACTAATTACTGATATAATAAGTGCCTTAATAATTCTCTTATTTCTCTCTCCCTTATGAAAGGAATAAATATATACAAATATGAATACTGAAGTTGATATAGTGTAAGGGAGCTTTCCTAAAAGAAGAAAAACATATGTCCCTATATACAATACAGTTAATCGCATTCGCTTCGTGCTATCACTAGTTTCTTTATTATTCCTTTTACTAATAGAACTCTTAAGCTGTTGCCAGCCCCCTGCCCGCAAAGCTGGTACTAATATTGCGATGGCCATAAGAAGTAGAGTAATTCCTAATAACAGCGGAACCAAACCAGGAGCTGCATATACCCCTTCCAAGTGGCTATAAGTAGGCATCCGTATAGACTCCACTATGGCGAAGATACTAAGTAACAATAATAATAGGCCGTAAACTATATTATTTTTGGCCAAATTTTTATCCATTTAAAACACCACCTTTGCATTATAATCTTGCCTTTTGTTATAACCCAGCTTTTGGGGGCCTTAGTCCCCCAAAAGGCTGAGTAATTTCTAAGTTACCAAGGTTTTTCAAAACCAAAATCTTCTGGATTATTTTCAGCAAGTCCACCTTCGTATAATATCCATGTTACAACAGGAGCTTGAATAGCAATCCAATCTCTTGCATCTCCTCTACTAAGACCAACTAAGTCAATACCACGATCAACTGCAAAATCTTTCATTTCTTGACTTTCAACAGCTTTTAAAAACGCTTTATCTACGGCTTCTAAAATATTTTCTGGAGTATCGCTTGGTAAAGCTATCCCGAAGTGAGCACCATGAGGAAGCATTTCATCAAGCTCAGGAAGCCAGTCAGTTATAGCAGGAATTTCACCATAACCAGGCATATCTAAAGGCTTATTGTCAAATACTGCTAATGCCCTCAATTCTCCAGCTTTAAGCATATCAGAAACTTCCATGGCATGTTGAAATACTGTTTCAGTTTCTTGACCAATAGTAGCTATAATTGCTGGATACCCTCCATCATAAGGTACGTGAGAATATTCGATTCCTGAACCTAAGTTTAATATCTCGGCAGCTACGTGAGCAGAAGCCCCAATACCTGCAGTAGCAACTTTTACTTCACCTGGTCTGTCTCTAAAATCTTTTAAAAGATCTTCGAAAGTTTCATATTCAGAATCTGCACTTACAGCCACAATGCTTGTAGATAGGGTAGCAATATACATTTCCCAATCTTCATAAGTTGTAGGATGTAAACCCATTACAGGGTAGTGCATAACATCATTAGTCGCTGCACCTAACCAAGTAAGACCATCGCGACGCTCTCTATAAACAAAGTCAGTAGCAACAGCACCAGTGGCACCAGGCATATTTACAGAAACTAGACTAGTTCCCAGTTCTTTCTCCATTTGTGCTGCCAACATACGAAGGGTTAAGTCTGTACCTCCACCAGCAGCATACTGAATTACCACGTTGATAGCTTCACTTGGTTCCCATTCTCCCTCTTCTTCAACATCCGTAGTTGTACAACCTGTGAAGGCAAACATTAACATTGCTAATACAAGAATAAAAGGAATAATTGATAATAAACCTTTATTTTTCAAAAACAACACCTCCATTTTTTTGATTCAGATTTCATAACAAAATTAACGATTACAAAATCAAACACAACCTATGATGTATTCCCACCTCCTTCCAGTGTGTTTTGTTACCAAAAGATTATCTCCTAAAAATGTATTCACTTCGCTAAAGTAAAAGTGATTTTTTTCTAATGCTATTTTCTAGAAATAGCAATTTTAGTCTTTTCATAAATAGTCTTTGCCGTTAGCCCAAAACGTTCCATAAGATAATCTTGTTTCCCAACCTCTCCAAATTCATCTTGAACACCAACGCGTTCCATTGGTACTAACTTGTTTTCCACCAATACCTCAGCAACCGTTGATCCAAGTCCATTAATAATACTATGGTTTTCTGCAGTAACTATAGCCCCCGTCTTTTGAGCCTGCTCGATAATGCATTCTGCATCTATAGGTTTTATAGTAAACATATCGACCACACTAGCACTAATACCTTCGGATGCAAGCATATCTGCTGCTTTAAGTGCTTCGTAGACTGTTATCCCGCTGGAAATAATAGAAACATCCTTCCCCTCACGTAATACATTAGCTTTTCCAATTGTAAATGTCGATCCCTCTTCATAGATCTGTACAACTTTCTTGCGTGACATACGAAGATAGAAAACTCCATAGCTATCAGCTATTTTAGGAATGAGGTCTCCCATCATCACAGCGTCAGATGCCTCTACAATCGTGATAGTAGGAATATTTCGTAGTATCCCTACATCATCGAAGGGCATATGAGTGCCGCCATTATAGGTGGCGCTTACCCCTGCATCTCCACCAATCAACTTTACATTCAGCCCCGCATAAGCACAGGAAATAAAAATCTGATCATAGATACGGCGAGAGGTGAAAACTGAAAAGGAATGAAAAAATGGAATTAGGCCCGTTGCAGACATACCTGCAGCCATACCACAACCATTAGCCTCCTCTAGACCGACATTAAATGAACGGTCGGGAAAGGCTTTTTCAAAATTCACCGTCCCCATAGAGGTACTCAAATCACAGTTTATTGAAACAATACGTGAATCCTTCACAGCGGCATCAATTAACGCGTCGCAATAGGCATGACGCATTTCAATGGTACCCATCACATGTTCTTTTGCTAATACTACCATTTGAAATCACCTCCAGGGTATGTGCCTTCCTTATAACGTTTTTCTATTTCTTCAATACCTTCATTAGCCATAACCCAATCTATAACCATATAATGATTGAAATCCACATTTTCAGCGAAGCTTACACCCAATCCCTTAATAGTATCTAAAATGATAACAGAAGGCATTCCTTTAGCAGCCTTAGCTTGTTCTATAGCATCATAAATTTCTTTAATGTCATACCCTTTTACGGTTTGGGCGTGCCATCCAAATGCACGAAATTTATTCTCTACATCAAAGGGTTCACAAATATTCTCAACTCGTCCATCAAGCTGTTTTTTATTGTCATCAACAAACGCGATGAAATGATCCATCTTGAAATGAGATGCAGTTTGGACTCCTTCCCATACTTGTCCTTCCTGTATTTCACCATCGCCTAATATACAATAGGTATAGCTATCTTTACCCTTAACGCGATTACCTAACGCAATTCCAACAGCAGAGGATATCCCCTGACCAAGTGAGCCAGTGGTCATATCAATTCCTGGTGTTTTTAGCCTATCACAGTGACTTGGAAGACTCGTCCCCTCTTTATTCACTGTTTTTAGCCATTCCATTGGAAAATAGCCTTTAATTCCTAGTGCTGCATAAAGCGCTGGTCCACTATGTCCCTTTGATAGAACAAGCCAGTCTCTGTCCTCCCATGTTGGTTTACTAGGATCAATATTCATCACTCCACCGTATAGTACTCCTAATACATCGGCAATAGAAGCAGATCCTCCAATATGACCAAACCCTGCTTCTGTTAACGCCTTGATTGTTTCTATACGTATATCGGCACTAAGTCTACTCATCTGTTCAAATTCGGTATTATTATACATACCCATTCACTTTCCCCCATTCTATTATTTATTATCTCCCAAGATAACCACCGTCTACTGGGATAATAGCACCGCTAATATAATTTGAAGCTGAGGATGCAAGAAATACAGTCACACCGGAAAGATCTTCTGGCTTTCCCCAGCGACCAGCGGGAATTCTTGCTGTGTGAACCTTACCTTGCTCTGTATTAATCATATTAGCAGTTAATTCTGTATCCATATAACCTGGTGCAATTGCATTGACATTCACCCCGAGTCCGCACCATTCATTTGACAATGCCTTAGTGAGCTGCATAACTCCTCCTTTACTTGCGGCATAAGCTGCAATACGAGCGCTAGCAAAGAATGACGTCATAGAGGCGATGTTAATAATCTTTCCACTGCCATTGGGAATCATCACTTTAGCTCCAAGCTGGCACATATGGAAAACTGCATTAAGATTTATGTCTACTATTTGGTTCCATTTATCCATGGGAAAATCGATGGCATCACAACGATACTGAATGCCAGCACCATTGAGTAAGATATCTAGCTTTCCGTCAAGAAATTTCATTGCTTTGTCAAAACCATCCTTTGTAGAATTCAAATCACATAAATTTACTTGTACTGCATAAAACCTATTTTCAGCACCTCCAAGAAAAGCTGCCAATGAAATAACTTCCTCATTTACATCCATCAGTACCACCGTTGCTCCAGCATCATGTAATGCTTTCGCCATCCCATAGCAAAGTCCAGATGTTTTAGCTGCCCCCGTCACAATAGCATTTTTACCTTCAAGTGAAAATTGTTCTAATGCCAAAATTTCAAACCTTCTTTCTGTTTTAATAAGTAAAGAACTACTTTTTTCTTACTTGATCATATTATAGGTATTTACTTCAGAATTAGAATATATTAATGCTTTCAAATCCATACTTTTTCTCTCCTTAATTTGTAATCTTACTAAAAAAAATTCACATAAAGCACATTTTTTATACGCCTGATTTACAATTGAGAGACAGTGTGATTGATAGTCCATATATGATAAGTGATAGCACTATGTAAAGTAAAGATAAACAAGTCTATAAGAATATTAGTAATATATACGAACACAATTTTAACAATAATTAGTCAGTCATAATAAAAAATTGAAATAAACCTATAACATTCAAGTAACAAATGTGTTATTAACTTTTTTCCCAATATTCTGAATTATTTGCCATCTTCATTATGTTAGCATTTTGACAGAGGAATGTCAAGCAATAATCCATAGCTTTTATGCTATTAAATCGGCATCTATAGTAATATGAGACATTATTATACATAATTCCGTATATTTAAACTAATCCATAATTGTAGATATTATTATCTGTAATTCCGCTCTTTCGTGTTCTGCGGTTTCCCCACACAACACTGCCCTATTAGAAAATGTTCACTTTTCTATCCACAGTGAACAATATTTTGTCTTTATCGCCTATCAAATGTTCCTGTGTTTTTAACATCTTATTTGACTTGTTTCATTTATTTTTCTTGCATATTACATAAATGAGAATGCCCACTTTAATGATTAGAAGATCATATTTTTTTTGTTTACAGAAACCAAAAAAATATGGTATCTTATAATAAAGATCACAAATATAACTAAGAGAGGATCTGATGAAATGCTGCATGAAATCAAGATATTGATTTCAATACTGGCAAAGATGAATAAGGGGTATACGTATCATTCGCATGCACATCCCTATTATCAGCTGAATCACATTGTAAAGGGCAATTACACATACACCGTCGATGGCCGCACGTTCACTGCGGGTATTGGGGATACGATCCTCATTCCTGCAAACTGCGTCCATTCGTTCGTCCAGACAGGCGACGAGACGGGTTACTATTTTGAAGTGAAGTTCTCTTCACTTTCGAAAGGCGTGATGGAAATGTGCTCCGAATCGGATGTCTTCATACAGAATGACGATTTTACAGGAAGACTGATGAAAGAAATTTTTGATGAGAATAACAATTTGACACCGGAATCCGAGGTGGTCATGGTCACATATCTTTATACGATTCTCTTCAAACTGACAGAAAAGAAAAGACGTGAGAAAAATACTCCGTCGAAATATATAGAGGTATCGGCTTATTCAGCACCGGTAAGAGGTATCATCCGTTTTCTGGAAGACAATTACAAGGAAAAACTATCGCTGGATGATATCGTCGCCCAGACGACTTTGCATAAAAGTTATCTTTGCGGTCTTTTTAAGAAAGAAACCACGGTCACAATTTTCCAATGCCTTATGATTATTCGGATTCGAAAGGCGGTTGAACTTCTCACCTATAAGTCCATGTCGCTAGCGCAGATAAGCGAAGAGACGGGTTTTGTGAATGTTACGCATTTTAACAGAGCGTTTACCAAACACGTGATGACACCACCCGGCCAGTTTAGAAAAAATCTAAAGTCTCAGGGCTTTTATTGGAGCGACGCGACAGTAGGCAGAAAAACGAATCACATCACGGCTGCTACGCTTGAAAGAAAGAAAATAGAATTCCCAAAATTAACTCTGAATGGTAAATGATATTTTTTAATATCGTTTATATTGTACATTAAAACGTAGTATCGTTGTAAGCTTACTCGGTTCCGTTTTACAAACATCTGAAATTTCTCATTCAAATGATACACTCCTAAGATTGTGCCCATGCTGGGCACACACAAAAAGAAAATCCTAATCAATGAAATTAGGATTTGTTAATAATTAAAGACTTTGTAAAAGATGATCTAAAAAAGATTCCCCTTTATAGATGTCCCTAAGCTTGAGTATAAGTTTTCTATATCTTCATTCATTTTGGCTATATCTTCCTTTGTCATAATCAATTCACCTGATTTTGCATTTTTCATAACATGATGAGGCTTTCTTCCTCCACAAAGTACATTGATTCTTTCAGATTGAGCAATGGTCCAAGCAGTATCCAGTGGACATTTCATAGAAAGAATGACCACTGTCACTTTCTTCACCCACGTAGGGAATGCCATTCCTTTTACTAAGCTACTTTAATTAATTCCATCAACTATAACCAAATCATACTTAACTCCTATTGGTTCCAGAGCTCTAATAGAGGTAAATACCATTTTATCCGCATAAAAATTTGTAAACTTAAAATCGAATTCATTATTTTTTTTCTCAGCACTTTTAGTTATACAAGTAATAGTTTTATCAGTAACATCACATTTATAGATATGCTTCCCTTCATTAACTGTGGCTGACATAAAAATATTGCCATCATATATATCAAATAAGAAAGGATTTCTAATTGGTATTACAATTTCCTCTTTCAAATTTTTTAAATCAATATAACAAAGTTCTTTTATATTTTGCTTCCACGCAACTATTCTTCCATCACTACAAGGAGACCCAGGAAATCTACCACCAAAATTTATTGTCGTTTCCTTCATAGTATTTAATTCAATTATCCTTATAAACCAATGATCATCGATAAAATCAGCAAAGCAGATCGTATTATTTCTAGGCTTAATAATAGTATAGGGATTTTCTACATGGGAAACATCAGCGATTTTTTTAACCTCATCACTATTAACATTATATGAATAGATTGCATGTTTAAGATTATCATCAGTATCAAAATAACCTTCAAGCCATACAATCATATTTTCCTCGTTATCTATCCTTGGTTCTAAAGATGATCTTCCTGGTAATTGGGAAGCACTTCTTATTGTTTTAATCTGCTTATTCTGAATATTATATGCCTTAATAGTCCAGCCTCGATTTGTATTCTCGGTATTCCAGTTTCCTTCCACCCAAAATACCCATCCGTTCCCAATACGCGTGTCTTCAATCATTAATGAGTCCTGATTTAAATATATAATTTCATCTTTTTTAGTAAGAATATTAAAAAGATGTATTTGCCTTCTTTCTTCTCCTGATATGTCATAGTTTGCGAATACTACATGATCACCATAAATATCAGGCCAAGTTATAAAATTACTCGTGTTAAGCTCAATTATCTCCATATTAATATTTGAGTCGTTGTCTTCACTCCACTCGATAATGTCATTTAAATCGGATTTTTTGTTATTAATGTTTGTATTTTCTATTTCAACATTTTTTTTGTTGCAAGAAGGTAAAAATATTAAAACAAATACCAGAATGATTAACATACTGATTTTACTTTTAGTTTTATAGAGCATTATAAATTCCTCTTTCAAGTACTGAAGATGGTAAAACAAAAGTCGTCCCATCTTCAGCTTATTCTTATTACCAAATAAAGTTAGCTACACCTCTGCTATCATGGTATCTTTTAAGTCCATTATACACATTATTAAACGGTTCTTCATGATAGCCTGCATATGGGTTAGCATAATGACACTCTTGCAAACATATTATATCATCATTATGTGAAGAAAGGTCAATCATTAGCACACATATATGCCCATCACAAAGACGAAATTCCTTGCTCAGAAAGATAATATATTTATAGAAAAAAGTACTTAACCATTGTGGTTAACCCTTTTTGTAGAATAGAAATTAACTGATAATCACTTTAAAGGGGAAATAGGGTGATTATCTTTTTTTGACAAATCGTACACAAGACGAATCAATGATATGAGGAATGTCCCTCCCAAAAGACAAAATGAGGTCAGGGTTGACAAATTGACATTTTGGTATTTCATAAATTTTTCAAAACTGACCCATTACTCCACTAGGATAGCAAAGTAAAAATGTGCCCTTGTGCCATTCCGAGGCTTACCCCATTACTTAAAACTCCCGCCAGTATTATCCTGACGGGAGACATAGAGGGGAGAAAATTATTGATTTATATTGACTACATAACTGTATTACATAGTGAATTTCCTTATGTTTTTTTAAGTAAGCTCTATTTAAATAATGCAACAAATCCGTTTGTAAACCAAGGCCAATAGGTAACGAGAGCCAGGGGAATACATAGCACTAAAGTAAAAATAATTGCATATCTGGACAGCCTGTCAACTGAGATCTTCGAAATTGCAGAAGCGACGAAAAGGGTTGTTCCATAAGGCGGTGTAACATAGCCTATCGCAAGATTCATAACAATAATAACTCCAAACTGTAGCGGAGTGACGCCTACGCTTTCCACAACTGGCAGGAAGATCGGTGAAAGAATGATAATGGCTGGGATATTATCAATTAACATTCCTACGATCATTAAAAAGATATTAATAATTAATAAGATCATAATTGGATTGTCTGTTAGGGATAGGATCGACTCACTTACCTTTTGCGGCACTTTTTCAAGAGCTAGAAACTTTGCCATTGCGCCTGAAAAACCGATGATAAAGACGATAACTCCGTTAAGAACTGCAGACTTATAAAATGCCTCCTTCAGCTTTTTTGCATTAAGCTCTTTATATACAAATAATCCTATAATGAGAGAATATACAACAGCAACTACTGCCGATTCTGTAGGCGTAAAAATTCCCGAATAGATTCCTCCAAGAATGATGATGGGAGCAAATAATGCCCAGATACCGTCCTTCAGAGTGGTTGCGATATTTTTAATTGTGGGTCTGGTATCGCTGCCTCTATAGCCGAATTTTTTTGATATAATGTAACAGGACACCATCAACGCAAGACACATCCCGATGCCGGCAGGAATTCCGGCAAGAAAAAGGTCTCCGATACTGATTCCCACAGTTACGCCATAAACAACAAACGGGATACTTGGAGGTATGATGACACCGATAGATCCTGCTGAGGCAATCAGTGTTGCGCTGAATTCATCTCCATATTTTTTTCTCTTCATTTCAGGAAGCATTAAAGAACCTACCGCAGAAGTTGTAGCTGCCCCTGAGCCTGATATTGCGCCAAAGAATGTTGCAGTCATGACAGAAGCCATTCCCAGACCGCCGGTGATCCAACCTATAAATGCATCAGCAATATCTACCAGCCTCCTGGCAACACCTCCTGCACTCATCAGAATTCCCGCCAAAATGAAGAATGGGATTGCCAGCAATACGAAAGAATCGATCCCGGTAAAAGCATTTTGGGATACGATGCGCAAAGGCGTAGAAGAATATGTTATAAAAGTGATAATGGTTGACGTAGCAATTGCATAACCTATTGGTAAGCCTATTGCAATCAATAGAAGCATAACGCCAAACATAATTAATATTTCCATTAGTTAGCCATCTCCCTTTCGTGGTTTGATTTACCAAGCAATACCTTCACACTGTCTATTATCTTTACTATAAGACGAATGCCTACGACGGAGCTGCAAGCCGGAATCGACAGATATCCAAACCATACAGGAAATCTCATGGCTGGAGTAAGCACCTTCAAATCCATTTGTTTCATAACCACCTCAAGTCCATAATAGGTAACAATCAAAGTAGTCGCCAGCCAAATTAACGATACTAAGATATTAATTATCTCTTTCGTTTTCATAAAACCTCTTTTAGTCAAAGCTGCTGACAGTATTTCAACTTTTAGATGTTCTCCATCTTTTAGCCCTGCACTGACGCCCATCCATGAAAACCAAACAAACAAATATCTCGCAAACTCTTCCGACCAAGACAATGAATTATTGAATACATAACGCATCACGACCTGAGTAAAAATTACAATGACCATTATTGCCAAAGAGATTATCAATGCGTAGTATTCTATTTGATCAAATTTTTTTCCTAATTTATTTATCAACTCAGTCACCTCCCAAGCAAGTTACAGTCATATAACTGGAACCGATGGAAACCAATGCAGACTGACCATGCATACTGCATCGGAATTCCATCAGTTGTAATAAAAGATAAATGAAAGTACTTGCAGTTCTATTTACAGTCCGGCTGCTTCAAACACATTAGCATCAATCGTTTCTCTGTAACTTTCAACGACTGGCTTAGTAGCCGTTATCATCTTCTGGGTAAATTCTGCTGAAGGTGTATCAATCTGCATGCCGGCATCTTTCATAATCTGCATAGCTTTCTCATCAACTTGTACTGCGATCTCTCTTTGTTCAACAGTCGTCCTTGCTGCAGCATCTATAACTACTTGCTGCAGATCATCGGGTAAACTATTAAAAAAGTCTTGATTGATAAATGTTACCATCTGCAAAGCAGTATGATTCGTTAATGTACAATATTTTGCTACTTCTTGGAAGTTACCGTCTTGAACATAGATAACAGATGTATCTACTCCGTCAATAGTTCCTTGCTGTAATGCTGTGTAAACTTCACTGAATGACATAGGAATGGGGTTGTCACCTAAAGCCTTGTGCGTGTTGATATTAAGTGTCGATTCTCCAACACGGCATTTAATTCCTTCAAAATCTTCCATAGATAGAATTGGTCTCTTGATATTGGAGATCACGCGGAATCCACCATCAAAAAAGCTTAGTACTTTAACATTCATTGAATCAGTTTCTGCTGCCAGTATTTTACCGAGTTCACCATCAACTTTTTTTGCCCAGTCTTCTCTATCCTTGAAAACAAAAGGCAAATCGAAAATGTCCCAGTTAGGAAGATATGTAGTAAACAGTGTGGACATTGCCATTCCGCCCTCAAGATTACCCATTGTGACACTTTCTAGTATTTCTCTTTCACCGCCCATTGCACCGGCTCCGAGTATATCTACAGCGATTCTACCATCACTGCCCTCTTCCACATACTTTTTGAAAAGTTGTACACCTTGTGCGCAAGCAGTAAATTCATTTTCAATATGAGCAAATCGGATTGTGTATTCTGGTCCGGTAGTACCTTCAGAACTTGTTGATTCTTCTTGTTCACCTCCACAACCAGTCATCATGCCTAAACACAATGCTAAACACATCAAAATTACTAGATATTTCTTCATTATTATTTTCCTCCTCCAGTTTCTCAATATTTGGATAATTGGAATGATAACAGTTCACCAGACTACAACGAGCATTATTTCGTTATTTTCTTTAAACTGTCTCATTCTTCTTTCGCAATTTTTGTGCCATTAGCTTGTTCAACATTGCATCAATAAAAACCTAATTGACAACAAATACTTAATATACCCGTATACAGGGTTTTTTTATTTAGTGTGTTTGATCAAATTGCAAAATATAAAATCGAATTTTTAGACAATTCTTTATTACTTTTTATTAAATTCGAGAAATTAATTGCCCATTAAAAGAAATTATTTTCTCATCAAACTGTGCGTCATTTGTGGACAGTTATTTTTGTCCCAAAAAAGACACTTTCCTATTTTCACATTCCTAATATAACCATTAAAAAAGAAACACCGATAAAGCATTTATAACTTTATCGGTACAATATTATCTTAAACAATCCCAAATTCCCGTAATAACCTGACACAATCCTTATAACCCGAAAGATATAAATTATCACTCACACTAGATGCTAAGCAACATTCTTTATCGATGTAGTCTTTATACTAATTCTACTATATGAATTACTATCATGTATGATTTCATGGGTAACGCCCATAAAACTATTTCTTCATACGAGTAGGGAGATAAAACAGGGTCAAGCCTACCATATAGCAAACGCCCACCGCAAAAAAGAACAAGTCTATTAGACTTGCTCTGGCTAAAAACTTAATTCTGACAGATAAGAGAAAACCTTATCTGTATTTACTTTTGGTATCTTAATCTCTACTTTTTCATTTATAATGTCCATGGCATTTTATAATGCATAAATTACCGTTTTCATCTAGTGCGTATATAAGTCTATGTTCTTGGTTAATTCGCCTACTCCAACAACCTTGAAATCCATATTTTAATGGTTCTGGTTGACCAATGCCATTATCTATACCGTTTCTTTGAATATCCTTTATTAAATCATTAATTTTTTTAATTATTTTTTTATCAATAGTTTGCCACTCGATATATTCTTCCCATGCATTTTTTGAAAAAAATATATTCATCTAGCCATTTCATCCAGTTCTTCTGTAGTTTTCATAACTACTTTTCCGTCTTCAAACTGTTTAATAGATTGATATAGCTTAATGAAATATTCAGGATCTTTAAGAATTTTTAAATTTTCTTGGATATTATTGTATTCATCAAGCGACATCATGACAACATTTTTATTATCTTTACGTGTAATAATAATCGTTTCAGAATCATCATTAACTTTATCACAATAGCTTTTTAAATTTTCACGAATAGTAGAGTAATTTACAGCTAACATATTTTTTCATCACTCCTTTGTACTATATATTGTACAATATATAGTACGAGAAGTCAAATTTATAGATTGTTTGAACGTAAATGTATAAGTTTCCTATCATCACATTCCTAATGTAAACCATCAAAAAAATACATCTCAATCTATTTTAATATTTTATATAAATTTAATATTTCTTTTTTTATTGGTAAAGTAAGTAAAAGCAGTAGTAGCACCCATAAACAGGAAAATATAATTACATTTTTTTACAATTAATTAACATAAATATAATGAAAAAATGTTAAAATGATTCTAAGTAAAGGAGGTTCGTATAATGAGAAAAATTGGATATTGGTTATTGATTTTGGTTTTATTGTTTTCCCTGATACCAATGGCTTATGCTGATTCAGATAGTGGCATAACGGTTACAGAGTATCCAGGGGCAATGGACATTTCTATGACAGCAATTGGACATTATGATAGTGGTAGTGGTGAAGGAGGCACTGAAATTGCCGCATATGCACCCTTATCAAAAAAGATTTTTGTCGTTAACGGTGCAGAAAAAGCGTTAGACATTGTTAGCTTAAGTGATATAGCATCCGATAAAGTCACAACTTTTACAAGCAATCAACGTATTAAAATGACTGATTTACAAGGCGTGACCACAGCACGTGACATCACATCTGTAGATGTGGCTGAGAACGAATCTTTTGTAGCGGTTGCAGTGGCTGCAGACCCTAAAACAGATAATGGTCATGTTGTATTGATGGACATGACCGGCAAGCATATTGCAACTTATGAGGTAGGTCCGCTTCCTGACATGGTTAAAATAACCAAAGATGCTAAGCGTATTCTTGTGGCCAATGAAGGTGAGCCTAATGATGATTTTTCTATTGACCCAGAAGGATCAGTATCAGTCATTGATTTTGCAGACAAGTTGGATGAAGGCAAGGTTACAATGGTAAAATTTGATGATGAAAGTATCATTGAGGCATCCGTCAGAAAAGCAAAGCCAGATGCAACTTATGCAGAAAGTCTTGAACCAGAATATATTACAATTGATGAAGATGCTTCAAAAGCCTATGTATCCTGTCAAGAATCTAATGCTATTGCTGTATTGGATTTAGAGAGTTTAGCCTTTGAAAAGGTTTATGATTTAGGCGTAAAAGATTATTCTGTCCCTGGAAATGAGATAGATGCTTCTAATAAAGATGATGCTATTAATTTTCAAAGATATCCGGTATTAAGTTATTATCAACCCGATGGGATAGATTCTGCTAAAATTGGCAGCAGTACATATATTTTCACAGCCAATGAAGGCGATTCTCAAGACTATGATGTTTATTCAGAAGAGGCTAGAGTAGGTGATCTGGCTGACAGTATTCAATTAGATGCCGGTTATTATGCTGGGTACACTCAATCAGAATTGAATCAACTTGTTGCAGCAGGCTTGTTTAATGAAGAAAATCTTGGACGATTAAAAGTAACCACAGCAAATGGCAAAAATAGTGACGGTATTTATACTGCTCTATATGGATACGGCGGTCGATCTTTCTCAATTTATAGTGCGGAAACCATGGAACAAGTATATGACAGTGGGAATGATTTTGGAGTCATTACAGCAAAGACCTCTCCAAAATATTTCAATACGACAAATGATGAAAATGCCTTTGATGATCGTTCAGACGATAAAGGTATCGAGCCTGAAGGTATCATCGTAGGATCTGTTGGTAATAATTATTATGCCTTTATTGGACTAGAAAGATTTGGCGGCATTATGGTATATGATGTGACCAATGTAGAAAATCCGGAATTTGAATTATATACAACAACAAGAGTTTTTGGTGATGAAGCTGGTGGAGACTTAGCACCGGAAGGTTTATGTTTTGTAAGTGCAGAAGATTCTCCTACAGGTCATGCCTTATTATTGGCTGCACATGAAGTTTCAGGAACCATCGTTATTTTTGAAATACAAGAAAGAACCGAGACTTTAATAACACTGCTTCATACCAATGATATGCATGGTCGTGTCAAGCCAGGAAAGTATGACGGTATGGGAATTGCTAGAGTTGCTTCCATAAAGGACGAGTTTTTAAAAGCAAATCCTAATACTTTATTGGTAGATGCAGGTGATGCAGTCCATGGCACTACTTTTGCCACTTTAGATAAAGGGGCTTCTGTTATAGAAATTATGAATAAAGCCGGCTATGATATTATGACACCGGGGAATCATGACTTTAATTATGGCCAAGACCGATTTTTAGAATTGGTTGAAATGGCTGATTTTGATGTAATAGACTCAAACACAACCGTCAACACAGACGGTTCCAATTTTCTGACTCCATATATTATTAAGGATATGGATGGCATTAAGATTGCTTTCTTCGGATTAAATACACCGGAAACCTATTATAAAACCCATCCTGATAACGTAGAAGGACTCACTTTTAACGACCCTGTTAAAATCGCACATGAAATGGTCAATGAATTAGATGATCAATCTGATGTGATTGTGTGTGTAGCACATTTGGGTATTGATGATTCTACAAAATATGAATATCGCTCTACTGCTGTTGCCGAGCAAGTAGATGGCATTGATTTGATAGTTGATGGACACAGCCATACGACTTTGGCCAATGGTATGATGATTAAAGATACTTTAATCGTCAGTGCAGGTGAATACAATAAGAGCGTTGGTGTCGTGAATTTAGTAGTAGGTAAAGACGGCGTCAAAGAATTAAATGCAAGATTAATTTCTAAAGCATCCGCACCTGTTATTAAAGAAAAGAATAGTGTTAATGAGCTGATTGCCGACATCAGTGATAGTCAAAATATAATATTATCTGAGGTTGTTGGAAATTCTTCTGTCCTATTAGATGGCGAAAGAGCACATGTCAGAACTCAGGAAACCAATTTAGGAAATCTTATTACAGATGCTATGGTGGCTGAAACAGGAGCTGATATCGCTTTAACAAATGGCGGAGGTATAAGAGCTTCTATTGATGCAGGCCCCATAACTAAAGGCGAAGTCATTACGGTTTTACCATTTGGTAATTATGTGGAAACAAGAGAGATGACTGGACAAACCATTAAAGATGCATTGGAAAATGGTGTTTCTGATTATCCTGCTGCAAAAGGTGCTTTCCTTCAAGTCTCTGGCCTTACTTTTGAGATTGATCCATCAAAGTCAGTGGGCCAACGTGCTGAGAAGGTAAAGGTTAATGGTAAAGCATTGGATTTAAATAAATCTTATGTAGTAGCTACTAACAATTTCCTTGGTGCCGGAGGAGATGGATATAAAATGTTTACGGAGGCTCCAATTCTTAACGAATATAGTGCTCTTGATGAAGTATTAATCGATTATATTGTCAGCTTAGGATCTGCTTCACCTAAAATAGAATCTCGTATTGTTGTCGCTGAAAGTACATCCAGTCAAAGTACATCCAGCCAAGATACTTGCAGCGGCCAAAGTGCATGCAATCAAGGTACAGATGATGGAAAAACAACTGTTTATATCGTAAAAGCCGGAGATGTATTGTGGCGTATTGCTGAAAAATACGGTTTGACATGGCAAGAATTAAATGCTATGAATGATCTAGATAACCCTCAGTTAATTCATGCAGGTCAAAAACTTATCGTTCCAGCTCAATAGCAGATCATTTTGGACCGTTTCTTTTTTAAATAAAAAACATGGTTAGGCTTGAGAAATTAACATTTTGCAATCCCGCCACTTGTGAATTTTTCAAGCCTGTTTCTTAATCTATACCAGCCATTCTTATGTTACGATAATTCTTTTTTTAAGAAATTATAACTATGTCCCTTTGGTGAATTTTCAAGAACTCCAAACAACTCATAACCGTGCTTTTTATAAAAATCAGGTGCCTGAACATCAAAAGTATCTAAATAAATCACCGTACAGCCTTTCTGTTTAGCAAGCTCTTCAGCCTTATGTAAAAGCTTTGTACCATATCCTAATCCTTGATAATCTTTACGGACCCATAAAAACGAAAGATTTAGAATATACCAGTACATTGAGCTAATAAGCCCCCCAATTATTTCTCCTTCTTCGTTCTTTAAAGTTAAGTTCAAATCATACTCTAACGGTGTTTGGTCTGTATACAGTTTTGTAAAAGTATCTTCCAGTAACCCTTCCCTTATGACCTCTAAATCTTCTTCCGTATAATCTTGGCTAATAGTTAGTTCTTTCAATTTTACTCCCTCCTAAAAATTTTCTTTAATTATCCATTCAATGCAAACAATGTACCATATTAGTTCTCAAAAAAATAATGTTTTCAATTCTTTTATGTAGTTGCTGCGTTTCAATACCAATAAGCTGTAAATTTTTCATATAATCGTGTGAATATTTAAAAACTTAAGGAAACACAGAGCGGGAAATAACAACAAATGAGACAATTTATATTATTTATAAGACAATTTTGATCATTAATAGATAATTCCTACTTTAATTATAGAAATCTGTAGTCATAAAGAATTGAGCTATAGTAATCCATGCCTTTAGTATAGATCTATCCAAATTCCATAAATTATTAAAGTTTTCGGTTGTCTTTACTTTGGCATTATTTTTGCTGTACAATTTAGATAATACCAAAAACGCAAAAAGAGGGGATTTATTTTGTTAATAAGAAATATTGATACGTCTGACTACGCCTCAATAATTACTGTGCTTGATGAGTGGTGGGGTGGACGTCATATGGCTGATATGTTACCGAAGTTGTTTTTTAAGCATTTTAAAGACACAAGTTTTATTATTGAAGAAAACAATGAAGTTGTTGGTTTCTTAATTGGATTTGTATCTCAGGCCTACCCAAATCAAGCATATGTACATTTTATGGGAATTCATCCACAACATAGAAGGAAAGATTATGGAAGGCAGTTGTATCAGAAGTTTTTTAAAGCTGTAAAACAAAAAGGCTGCGATTCCGTTCATCTTGTTACTTCACCGGTCAATAAAAAATCCATTGCATTTCATATGCACATTGGATTTCAAATTGTAGAAGGAGACTGCATTGTTGATGGTGTATCTGTAAACACAGACTATGACGGCCCCGGAGAAGATAGGGTTGCCTTTGTACAAAAAATTTGAATAGGGGCCGGCCTCGTAAAATAACCTCACACAATCCTTATACCCTGAAAAATATAGGTTATAACTAACGCTAGATGCCAGGTAACATCAATATTTATCAAAATACTCATTATCTAAGGATATTTCAAAACTTTTCTCCAATTTATTCAATACTTCCGTTTTCTTATCCATTCGGGGGTGTGATGTAATCCTTTTTGTTCCATCTTTTAGTTTAAATTGTTGAATCATGCCTTTTAACATTTGTGCTTGCCCTGCCATTTCTTCACTAGCAGATGCACTTTCTTCTGCAATAGCTGTATTGGTCTGAGTAACTACTGAAACCTGCTTTATCCCACTATCAATTTCTGATATTGACAATGCTTGTTTGCTGGATGCTTCTGCAATGGTTTTTACAATTTCTCCTGTATCTGTTACAACATCTACTATTTTATTTAATGCTTCTGCAGTATTATTTGCTATCTTGTATCCATCTTCTACTTTACTAATAGAGTTATCTATTAAGTCTGTTGTCTCTTTTGCCGCCTTTGCACTTCTTGCTGCTAAATTTCTAACTTCTTCTGCAACAACAGCAAATCCTTTACCATGTTCTCCTGCTCTTGCTGCTTCTACTGCAGCATTAAGAGCTAAAATATTCGTCTGAAATGCAATTTCATCAATAACTTTAATAATATTTGAAATATTATTTGAAGATTCTTTTATCTCATTCATAGAGGTAAGCATTGCAACCATTTGCTGGTTACCCTGCTGTGCATCTAGTTTAGCTTTCATGGACAGTTCATTTGCCTTGTTTGCATTTTTTGCATTTTCTTTAGTTTGTTCTGCAACTTGTGTAACTGTTGCTCCTATTTCTTCTACTGAGCCAGCTTGTTGTGATGCCCCTTGAGATAAGCTTTGACTTGATGATGCAACCTGTTCCGTACCCGTCTCTACCTGCTCTGCAGCAGAATTAATCTCTGTTAAAATAATATTGAATTCTTTTATTATGTGGTTTATAGACTTATTCAGTTGTACAAAATCTCCAACATATTCTTTTTCAATGCCTACAGTAAAGTTCTTATTTGTTAATTCAGATAAAATATATGCTATTTCATCTATCATTGACTTAATTGAATTTGTACTTTCAATTAATGAATTATTTAAAATATTAAAATTATCAGCTATCTCTTTTGTATCATCATCAAACTCTGAAATAGATGCATCAATATCTAAATGTCCATTTGCTAACATATCCAGTTTATTTGTAAATTTGTTAACTTCTTTTTTTTGATATTCTAACTTTTTAACAGCAATTTTTTCTTCTTTTTTAAGTTCTGTTGTTTCTAAAGCAAACTCAATAACCCCTCTCATTTTTCCATATTTATCAATATAAGGAGTGAATTTAGAAATATAACTTTTTTGTGTTTTTTCTTCATGAATCTCAAAAGATTCTTTACTTTTATTTTTTACGCATTGGTCTAATACGCATTGATTCGTATTACAATCATTTAACTCATAACATTTTTTTCCAACAAGCGATTCTCTAGTTACTTTTGCGCCGTCCATTGCACTAGAATTTCTAAATCTTGTATTATAGTTAGTATCAATAATTAAAATATTCGAATCAACACTATCCAAAATGTTTACGAAAGAATCTAAAATAAAATTAACCCCTTCTATTATCCCTTTATACTTACCTTTTAAATTATTACTATTTCCTCTAACTAATAGATTCCCATCCATTATTGATTCTAACATTGTATCTACTTCACTATTTAACTCATTCAAATTATCAACAACTATTTGTAAGCTGTTTGATAAAATATCTTTTTCAGATTTTGGGTTAATTTTTATAGATAAATCTCCTTCAGCAATCTTTTGAGCATTCTTAGACTGTTCTATAACATTATCTACCATGCGTGCATAAGCATCCATAAGCTGTCCAATTTCATCATTAGTCTTTTGAACAATGTTTACATCTGTATCCCCTGCCGTTAATTTATTAGAAACATTTATTAAGGTTTTTAGAGGTATTATTATTTGTTTTCTTATAAAATATATTAAAATTACAAATAATACTGTACTAGAAATTAAAAAA
>JANQMT010000122.1:0-5217 GCA_028279945.1 Clostridia bacterium | reverse complement strand
GGTGTCAGCTACTGGTACATTTAAAGCTTCATAATCTTCCTTAAAGTCTATGAATTTGACACCAATAATTTTTTTAGTCAAATTTAAAATGATACTTGCTTGTCTTACATTTTCATTTTTCATAGCATTTACCTACTCATTAATCCATACATTCCAGAAGAAGGGTTGACCATATCCAGCATAGCCTTCTAAGTTATCACGAATACCATATAGACGCTTGTCGTTAAACACTTTGATGTATGGTACTGTTCTCCAAAATTCGGCATAAAACTCTTTAACGATTTCATAACGTTTATCATAATCAATTTCAACCATCATACGATCAAAAATTTCATCCATTTTTCTTGACTCTTCATCATCCCATCTTGTAATCCAACCATCAGTACCAGTCCATGGTTCAAATACTTGTGGGTCTGGACTCATATCACTCCATCTTGCCAGTACAATATTCCATTCGCCGCTTTGACGATAATCAAAATATGTTGATCGATCATAGAGTTGAATTTCAACATTCATACCTGCTTCTTTAAGTTGATTTTGTAATACTAGCGCACCATTACTTATAAATAAATCTGCCTTTTCTCCAATAATTGTGATCAATTCACCATTGTAATTTGCCGCTTTAAGGTATTCTTTTACCTTATTTAAATCTTTATTATTATAAATACCTTTTCCGGCATTCTCGTCATACCAAATAGTCCCCTTCTTAAACCAAGAACCATCTTCTACGAACCAAAATCTCTCATCTCCAATTTGAGCCGTTGCCATTTCAATTGGATCAATAGCATGCGCTACTGCACGTCTCATATCCGTTGAATTAAAGGGTGCTTTACCACAGTTAAACGCTACAACGCCAATTGTTCCAAAGTTACATGTTGTTGGCTTAACATTTGGAAATTGCTCAACCTGTGCATAGTGATCTGTTGATACTTCATCAACAAATGCAAATTGTCCACTCTTAAGTCCAGCAATACGCACACTTTCCTCAGGAACAAACTCAATCGTCACTTTGTCTAAATACGCCACTCTTTTACCGGCTAGTCCTGATGGTTCAAGATCATTAGGCACATAGTTTTCATTTCTTTTTAAAACAACATTTTGTCCAATGTTAATCTCATCAAAATAGTAAGGACCGGTTCCCATGTGTTCTGTAATAATATCTCCACCAAATTTTTCTACGATTTCTTTCTTCTTAACATACATCTTTTGACGTGATACTGGTGATGCAATGATATTCACAAACGGCGCATAGATCTTATCAAACTTCACTAATAATTCGTAGTCATTTACAATTTCAATATCAATTAGCGACTCGTTGATTGCAACACCTGCTGGGTTTACCTCAAACCAACGTGCAAGCGATGCTTTTACATCTTCCGCTATCATTTCTTCACCATCTTGGAACTTAACACCTTCTCTTAAAATGATGTTATATGTTTTGCCATCATCAATAACCCTATATGATTTAGCCAATTGAGGAATCGCTTCATTATTGGCATTAAATTCAAATAAACCTTCGTAAACATGGTTTGTTACAGCTGTAACTACCCAGTCTGATGATGCATGGTCAGGATCAAAATTTTCTGGCGCCGATTGAAACGCTACTGAAATTTCTCCACCAGCCTTTGGTTCGTTTGTTTCTTCAGTACTCTCTTGTGCTCCACTTACTACCGCTTGATCTGTTGTTTCACTTTCTGTATCCGATTTTGCAGTACATCCTGTCAACGATAACACTGCAAGTGACATAGCAAGAAGCAACACCCCTATTACTTTCTTAGTCAAATACTTTTTCATTAGTTCCTCCTTTAATAATGTTTTTTTATTTTATTGGTAATATAGACTCCAATAACATCTTGGTATAGTGCTGTTTCGGGGACTTGAATATTTCATCTTTCGTCCCCATTTCAACAATTCTTCCTGTGTGCATAATTGCTATTCGATCACTCATATGTTTTACAACTGATAAGTCATGTGAAATAAAAACATATGAAAGTTGTAATTTTTTCTGCAAATCTTTTAAGAGGTTTAGTATTTGAGCTTGAACCAATAAATCTAGTGCCGATACCGGTTCATCGCAAATAATGATATCTGGGTTCGTTGCGATTGCTCGCGCAATTACAAGACGCTGTCTCTGTCCGCCAGAAAACTCATGAGGGTACTTGTTTAAATCCTCTTCTTTCATCTCAACGCTTTCTATAAGGTCATTACATCGTTTTGTTACATCTGATTTCGATACATTTGGATTAGATAGTATTGCTTCTTCAAGTAGTTCTCTAACTCTCATTCTAGGATTTAAAGCTCCATATGGATCTTGAAATACAATTTGTATTTCCGGTCTAACTCGTCTCATATTCACTTTACTTAGTGTACACAAATTCTTTCCCTTAAACCAAATTTCACCGCAATCAGGTTCTAATAGACGCAGTAGCATCCTACCAGTTGTAGATTTCCCACAGCCAGATTCCCCTACGATGGCAAGTGTTTCTCCTTTTTGGAGATTGAAGCTTACATCATCTACGGCTTTAGTTACTCTGCCTTCTGCTTTAAAAGTTTTACTAATATTTCTGACTTCTAATATGTACTCGCTTTTCATCATCTATTCATACTCCTAGTTTTATAACGCTCATCATACTGCCAGCACTTAACCCTTTCATAATCTCCACCACTGCTAATCATATCTGGATTCATCTTGTAACATCCTTCTTTTGATAAAGAACACCTATCAGCAAATTTACACCCAATTACCCTGTCTTCTGGTCTCGGCACAGCGCCTTTTACAACTGTAAGGTAGCTGCAATCAGATGTCATTTCTTTTGCTGCCGATAACAACCGTTCTGTATAGGGATGTTTAGGATTATGAATCAAATGCTCCCTTGTACTTTCTTCTACTACTTCCCCTGCATACATAACAAGTACACGTTCAGATAATTGGGTAATAACCCCTAAATCATGAGAAATTATGAGTAATGCCATATTATGTTCTTTGATTAGTCTTTTCAGTAGCTTTAGTATTTGAGCTTGTGTAATAACATCTAAAGCCGTTGTAGGTTCATCTGCAATGAGTAATTTAGGCTCACATGCAATTGCCATAGCAATTAAAACCCTTTGTCTCATACCACCTGAAAATTGATGAGGATAACAGTTTAAAACCATTTCAGCATCTTTGATACCCACTTCCTTGAGTAAGGCTATACTTTTTATACGTGCTTCTTCTTTTGTCATTTTTAAATGTTTTCTTAATGGTTCAGCTATTTGCTTGCCAATTTTAAACATTGGATTCAAAGCTGTCATCGGTTCTTGAAAAACGAAACCAATTTCCTTGCCACAAAGGCTCCGCAGTGATGTTTTACTAATTTGTGTAAGGTCTTGGTCTTCGAAAATAATGCGACCATCTGAAATGACTATATGCTTTGACAAGAGACCAGCTATACTTAAAGCCGTCATGCTTTTGCCACACCCTGATTCTCCAACTACACCTAAAGTTTCACCTTGTTTTATTTCAAAAGATACATCATCAACTAAAGTCACATCTCTACTGCGCTCTTTTGCTTGTATTGTTAAGCCCTCAATTTTTAATAATGTTTTCATCTTGCACCCTCACTACTTTCTGCCATTTTTAGGATCAAGTTGATCTCGTATACCATCACCGATCAGATTTAAAGACATTACAATCCACGAAATCGTTAGTCCTGGAAAGCTCGTAACCCATGGTGCAACTGTCAGGTAATTTCTACCATCATTGACCATACCACCTAAACTTGGCATCGGTACTTGAATCCCAACACCTAGAAAACTTAAAATCGATTCATTCAAAATAGCCATTGCAAAAGTGAAGGTAATTTGAACAATAATAGGTGGTAATATATTTGGCAAAATACACTTTGTAATGATATACCAATCACCTTTTCCAAGCACTACTGTTGATTCAACATATTCTGTTGCCTTCACCCTTTGAACTGCATTCCTCGTAATTCTTGCAAACATTGGTGAATATGAAATCGATAGTGCAATAATAATATTCGTAATCCCTGAACCTAAAACACCAGCCATTGCAATCGCTAGTATAATCGTAGGAAAGGCCATAATTCCGTCGACAATTCTCATTAATATCTTGTCAGCCAATCTATAGTAGGCAGCTAAAATACCTATAATCATCCCTAAGACAGTGCTGATTAACGTCACCATTGCACCTATAAATAAGGAAATACGTATACCATATATGACTCTTGAAAATATGTCTCTTCCTAAATCATCTGTTCCCATAAAATGCTGAGCAGATACAAATTGTAATCTTGCAACAGGATCAACATCACTAAAGTTTAGCGTCATTAACATTGGTGTAAATAGCGCAACTATTATAGGTATTGAAATAAAGATTAGACCTACTTTAATATTCTTATTTAATCTTGTGTAACTGCTACTAATCATATGAACCCCATCTTTGTTTTGGATTTACCAGTGCACACAAAATATCTGTACACATATTAACGATAATAAAAATACTTGCAATAAATAATAGCGCACCTTGTATCAATGGGTAATCTCGCTTTAGTACTGCCGCAATAGTTAGATTGCCAATACCCGGAATATTAAAAAGTTGTTCAATAACAGCCGATCCACCCAGTAAGCTGGCAAAACTAAAGCCAACTACTAAAATAATCGGTGGTATAGCATTAACAAAACCATGTACATCAATCACCTTTTTTTCTGATATACCTTTGGCACGCGCTGTACGCAAGTAGTCCTGCGCCATTACTTCCAATAAGGTGGTTCTTGTCATTCTCGCTATTTGTCCACTATACATAATCCCAAGTACAATGCCTGGTAACGCTAATTCATATAATGAATGCAATAGACCTTTATCAGCGATACCATGATATCCTGCAACCGGAAAAATATTGATATCCACACAAAACCACTGCACCGCCATAATTGCCATCCAAAATGCAGGAAAGGATATCGACAATAATGTAAATACGGAAAACACCCTATCAAAAAATTGATCATGATGCTTCGCTGCCATTAAGCCCATTGGCACACCAATAAGTGTGCTAATAGCAGTGGCAATAATCGCTAACATTAATGTCGGTTCAATTCGTTCTATTAAAATATCTACTATTGGCTCTTTCCAAAATATCGAGTTACCTAAGTCTCTATTTGCAATACCAGAAAGCCATAGTGAAAATTGTTCCCCTATTGATAAATCTAAATGTAATT
>JANQMT010000119.1:0-9500 GCA_028279945.1 Clostridia bacterium | reverse complement strand
ATATTTTTATATAATAATATATAGAGATAAACAGGATTAATTGAAATTTATATCAAAACAAAGAAAGGAAAAAAATGAAAAAATATGTAATGATTACTATCATTATAATATCTTTTGTAAGTTTAGCTTTCTATGCTCTAATGACAAAAATAGAGCTGAATGGCTATCAAACTGGATTTCATCTAAAGGGAACATATCAGGCGGTTGGAGGAATACCTGGTGATGCAGAATATTTAGCATTTCATCAAAATAAAGAAGCAGAGAAAAATGTTTTTTATTATTATAAACAGCACGATTTTAAAGATAAAGGGAATTATATAAATGCTGATACTACAAATTTATATCTTTTAAATATTGATAATTCAAGTATAGATGGTCGTTATATTCTTGCTGGTAAAGATAAACTTTACATCATTAAAGATAAAAATGTTTTAGAATATGAAAAGATCTCTAATGAAGTAGTGTTCATTAACGTTAATAAGCCATAAGTTCAAATCCTATCACTCAAACCAGAGCAAAATAATAAGACAGTTTTGAACTGTCTTTTATTCTCAAATCCTTTATCTTCTTTTACTTCAGATCTTTTTATTTCTTTATATAAGACTGCAAAGATACAAACATACAAATGACATTTAATATGTATTCAATATAATCTTAACCTGTTTTTCTTTGGCTTTTATTCTCAACACTTTGTGGATTGGGATGAATTGAATTATTGATTTTTTTCTGTATATCCGATGGCTTGTATGAATAGCTTGACTTAATTCTTAAGACAGGAAAATCTGCGCTTGCATAAGCATTGTTTACAAATTCGTTACGGGCTATTGTTCTGGCAGAGTTTTGGTTTGGGTCATCTAGCTCTATCGCCAGTATGGGTTTAAAAGATTCTTTGTCACATAATAAGAAATCTACATGCTTTGACTGGATCCTATTAAAATAAAAATGCCAGTTTTCTTTAGCTGCAATGGATAAGATATCTGCCAACCTAACTTTGGGAAATATGTGATATTGGTTACCGTCTACAACCGTATTTAAAACAGAATAAAAACTCTTTTCCGAATCTGTCAGCAATGATACTTGTTTTGTATAGGGTAGTTTGTAATTTTTTTTAGCAGGTTTTTCCGGAGCAAAATGGGATTTACTAAAAGCAAGTATAGCTATTATTATAAGCGCTATCGCAAGAGCTATGAATAGTAAAAATAGTATCTTATACATCATTAAATTATTCCTCCAAATTATTTTCTTTTGTATACGGAAATTATTTTAACATATTTTTACAATATTTTAAATAGTTTCTTGCGATACAATTGTATTTTATACTCAAGTATAAAACTATAGTAAGTTGTAAGTTGAAAATATTTATCAAGAATTAACAGACAACTTCTTTAGTATTAAGAAAAAAACTATCGAGATGAATACTTAGAAGAGGTAGTATTTAAAACGACAAAGAATGGAGACCCGTAATATTTACACATTAAAAAACCTTCACACTCATTATTTAAATAATGCGTATGAAGGTTTATTATTTTAGGCAATTATTATTTGTGGCAAGAGCTTTTATCTGAACAACCACAGCTGCTGCCACAACTGCATTTTTTATTTTTTGCATCGCTATAAACTTTTCTTAAAGCGATGATTATAATAACTGCAAAGATTAATCCAACAATTATGTTTGCTAACATTACATAGCAACTCCTAACCTAGCACGTGTTGAATTCGCTTTCTTTATTAGGTAGCTAACACCTACTATTGCAATAATAAGCACGATGATTGAAGGAACAAATCCTACTGCAGGCTGACCATAAGCTATAAGCGATCCAATCTGTGTTACTAACATAGCTAATACGTATCCTACACCGAACTGAAAAGCAAGGCCTTTCCATAACCACTTCTTAGATCCCATTTCCGAGTTCATTGCTCCGATTGCTGCGAAACAAGGAGGCGTAAATAAGTTAAATACTAAGTATGCAAATGCCGTTACAGGTGTAAAGAATTCCGTTAAAGGTCCTCCAGCTACATGCAATGCTTCTTCTGAAGCTACTGCCATTAATACTGCAAATGTACCTACAACATTTTCTTTAGCAATAAATCCTGTAATAGCGGCTGCTGCAAGCTGCCATCCTACAAATCCAAGTGGAATTAGAAGCGGCGCAATAACAGATCCAACTGAAGCAAGTATACTTAAACCTTGATCTTCTACCGGTTGGAATCCCCAGCTATACGCTTGAGCAAACCATACTAAAGTGTTGCATACAAGGATAATAGTTGTGGCTTTATAAATAAATGCTTTTGCTTTATCAAGCATTTGAAAAAATGCATGGGATAAACTTGGTAGTTTGTATTCGGGAAGCTCCATAATAAATTGAGAAGTGTTTTCCCAAACAAATAATTTCTTGAGCAATAGACCTCCAATAACGATCATTACAATTGCGATAATATACATACTCGGTCCAACCCAAGTGCTCTCTGGAAAAAATACTGCTGCAAAAAGAGCTATAATTGGAAGCTTTGCGCCACAAGGCACAAAAGGCGTAAGTATTGTCGTCATTCTTCTTTCATTAATGTCTTCAATGGTTCTGGTAGCCATAACTCCCGGAATCGCACAACCGGAACCTACTATCATAGGTATAATGGACTTGCCGGATAGTCCGATTTTTTTGAAAAATCTATCCATCACCACAGCAACCCTAGCCATATAGCCACAATCTTCAAGAAGTGATAGGCAGAAGAACAATACCATGATAAGCGGTAAGAAACCTATAACTGCACCAACACCGCCAATAGCACCATCTACAATTAGTGCTTGCAATAATGGGCTTACTCCTATGCCCTCCAAGAAACCATTGGTTGCATCAGGAACGACTTCACCAAATACAATATCATTAAAATATCCTGATAAATATCCTCCAAGACCTCCTATGGAGAATGAGAAAACTGCCCACATAACAAGGAAAAATATTGGTAATCCTAACCATTTATGAGCTAAAATTCTATCCACTTTATCAGATGTTGTAACCTTGGTTGCATCTCTCTTTGTAACTAAACATTTTGCAATAACTTCATCAATAAATTTTTGTCTTGCAACATCTGAATCCTTTGAATCTTTTCCTTTAAAACTTGGTGCTATTTGCTTTTTCTTTTCAGCACCGGCTTTTGTAGCTGCATTAATTAAATTTGCCAGTCCACTTTCTGACGTCGCAGTAGTGGGAACAACCGTACAGTTCAAAGCTTTTTCTAAAGCAGCTATATCTACTGAGTCACCTCTTTTTGATACAATATCATTTTTATTAAGTGCAATGACTACAGGAATCCCTAAATCCATCAATTGGGAGGTAAAGAATAAACTTCTGCTAATATTTGCACCATCTACAATATTAATAATAACGTCCGGATTTTCACCTAAGACAAAATCTCTAGTAATAGCCTCTTCACTGGTATATGGTGCTATTGAATAAGCTCCAGGTAGATCGACAATCCTGATATCCATGCTTTTAGGATTATACTTCGTTTTAAGGTCTGCCTCTTTCTTTTCTACAGTTACACCTGGCCAGTTTCCCACAAACTCGTTTTTGCCGGTAATCGCATTATATAAGGTGGTTTTTCCCGAATTAGGATTACCCGCTAATGCTATTTTCATAATATATCCTCCTTAAAGATAAAAAAATAAAAAATAAAATTTCGAGATAATGATAATTATTATCATTATGTAGTAAAAATATAATATGCTACGTTATTATAGCATATTAGTCGTACAAACATTAGTTTATTATTTATGCTTCTATCACAATAGATTTTGCCATACCTTCGTCAATCGCATATCTACTGTCTTTAATATTGATAACATAATTGCCTGCCAGCTTGGAGATAAGCGTAATTTCTTCCCCTTCAAAACATCCTAAAGTAAAAAGAAATTTCTTAGTTTTTTCTTTTCCATCAACTTTTTTAACATTAAAGGTTTGACCTGTTTTGGCTTTTGATAGTAACATAATAATCACCTTGCTTCATAATTAGTTTTTGAGAATTATTATCATCCTTTATTGATAAAGATTATCATATTCGCCCAAAAATATCAATAGAAATGGAGAAAAAAAATAATATTTTTTTCTCCATTTCTATGTTAATGTATGTTTTCTTTTATTTGTTTTTTTGATAAATGATCTTACCGTCCATCATTGTTAAAATAACTTTTGTTTCTCTTATTTCTTCATGGTTCACTTCAAATATATTTTTGTCCAATACCACAATATCGGCAAGCTTGCCGGATTCTAAAGTGCCTAAATCATTTTCCCTGAACATTTGATATGCTGAGCTGATTGTATAATGTTTTAGTGCTTCTACTACTGTTAGCTTTTCTTTAGGTATCCAACCGCCAGGAGGTTTCTTATCTTCATGAAGCCTGGTTACTGCACGGTAAACACCTAATAATGGATTTAATTCAGATATAGGAAAGTCTGTTCCGAATGCCATTTGGGCACCATTATTCATCAACGATTTAAAAGCCCAAGCCAATTCATTTCTTTCTGCGCCTAAGATATAATGAAAAGGATGTTCTTCATATTTCTCTACCCATAAATGATCGGGTTGTACAGACGCAATAACACCAAGTTCTTTAAATCTTGGAAGATCATCAGGATGTATATTTTCAATATGTTCAATGGTATGGCGCATGTCTTTCTTACCATTTTCTTTTTGAGCTTCCTCGAAAATATCTAATGCTAATCTTACTGCACCATCACCACATGCATGAATTCTGATACGTATATTTTCTTTATCCAGTTTTTTAACTTTTTCTCTTAGATAACATTCATCTATAACGGTGTGTCCATAAAAGTCCGGTATGTCGTTGTAAGGTTCAATAAGAAGACCTGTATGGGCCATAGGCGTTCCATCAATAAATTCTTTTACTCCAGAAAATTTTAGTTTTTCTGTATTATACTTTTGTTTTAGCCGGATTAAATTTTTTATATCTTTTTTTAAAGACGGAGCAAAGTGTATTCTAGCAGTTAACTTACCCTTTTTTTCAAGACTCTCATAAGCTTGATATTTTAAAATATCCAATATTTGTATATCGCTGACAGAGGTTACTCCTAATTCAGCAGCTTTATGAAAAAAGCCTTCTATTATCTTGGCTTCTTTATCTGCGGAAATATCAAACGCCATATCGGTAACGAGTTTCATTGCAGCAGCTTCAAGCAAATATCCCGTGGGCTCACCCATTGTATCTTTTTCTATTTCACCCCCTGCAGGATTGGGTGTATCTCTTGTAATACAGCATAACTCTAAGGCTTTACTGTTGACCCAGGCACTGTGCATTTCATCATTAAATACTATGACCGGGCGGTCAGGAAAATATTTATCCAAAGAATGTTTTGAAGGTAATTTTTTATCTTTCCAGAAATAATGAAACCACCCAAATCCAATTACCCAATTATCCTCTCGATCTTTATAAAGCTCATACAGCCTTTTTGCTGCATCTTCTTCAGATACAGCATCTATTAAATTAATGGTATCAATTTGCATTGCACCGAAAAAAGCATGAATATGGCTGTCACAAAATCCGGGCATGATTACTTTATCTCTATACTCTAATATTTCTGTATTTTCGCCTATCCAGAGCTGCATTTCTTCTCTTGTTCCCACTGAAATAATCATGTTATCTTTAATTGCTATAAATCCATCAAACGGATCATCGGTTTTTGCTGTAAAAATAATATTACTTGTAAGAATATAATCTGCTTTCAATGTTTTCTCCTCTCTCTTGTCTTAAGCTTTATATAATCTGTAATTCCCACGGTGTCTCTCCAAGTATTTTGGCTTCTATTTCAGTAAATACAACGGTATCAATTAATCCAAATCCATTTTCAAAATTAACGACCATCCCAGGCATAAATCTATCGTCACCAATCTCTTCATCCGGGTCATATACATATGATCCTACCCAATCAGGTGGAAATGCGATTCCTAGTTCATATCCTCCAACCCAATATTTGTGTTCCCAAACCCCTTTGTCCATATAGAATTTTTTGATTTTGTCCATTAACTCTTTAACAAGCATATTAGGTGTGAGTATTTCTTTAATTAAATGCATTGCTTCCACACCTGTGTTATATAGATACTCAAATTTTTTATCAGGTCTTCCTATGCAATAATATCTGGCTAAGTTTGAATGATAGCGGTTATATACACCACATAAATCAATATTTATCCTATCGCCATACATAACTCTTTTTCGTGATGTTGGCAAATGAAAACTGCTTGATCTAACCCCCGAACGTATGGGGTTTAGAAGACCAGCATTTTCTCCCCCTGCTTTTTGCATTGCCAAAGTCATAATACCATGAAGTTCAAGCTCCGTTATGCCTGGTTCTGTTGCATCAAAAGCTGCTTTATAGCCGATATCTGCAATTCGTGAAGCGACTTCAATATAATACATTTCTAAAGGAGATTTTATTGTTCTTACCTCTTGAACGACTTTTGTTCCATCAATTATTTTGCTTCCCTGGTTTTCAAGTTTTGTCCTCAACATTTGACTAACCCTTGGGTTTGGTCTATAACATCCTAATTCCAAACCCACAACACCTCTTGTCCAGCCCTCTCCATTTAAAATATCCACTACTAGGTCTAAGAATCCTTTATTTTCTGATGCTTCATACTGAAATTCTTTACCATACATCTCCGAACCGGGTATATCATTAATAATTTTAATCTTTGCCCCTACCGTTGTCGTATATGCTACATCCTCTTCATCAGGAATATCAAATAACATGGGTTGATTACTATTAGCATTTACAGCTACTCCCGTCGCCATAACTTCCTGCCAAGGCTCCGGTGCTGCTGCTTTATACCAGCACGCATTATATCCGGTCAGATAATACATGCTCTCCGGAGAAGTTAAATACAATGTATCTATTGCTTCTCTTTTCATTACATCTTGTACTTTTTTAAGTCTTTCTTGGAATTCTTTTTCAGGAAAAGCAACTTCAAGCTGTGCTATGCCAACATGCTTACTAATTAAAAAGTCTAGATTCATATCTTTATTCCTCCTTAAATATTCTAGTATTTTTTTCATTCTATAATATCTATTGACCATTAACAGTTACGATTTTGTACTAAATTTCAGATTAATTTGCTTTTTATAAATAAATTATATTTAAACTTTATTGATGATCATTAACTCAATTCCTCCATTTGGTATACATGAAAATAAATCATATTCACTATTAACATCTATTTTTTCTATTATTATTTTGGGTATGGTTTTTTTTATCAACGAATTCTCTATTTCTATTGGAAAGTATTGCGTCGCTTTAATATCATTGCATTGTGTATAAATACAGCCATTTTCTTTATTCAAACTATAGGTTGTTAAAAGATAACTTCCGTTGATATTCAAAAGTCTTACGCTGAAATTTTTTACTTCATATTTGTTTTGAATCATATCACCGTACAAAAGTATTTGGTAGTCGTCACTTTTTTTCGTTACTATTAAGCCATCTTGATTTAATAGTATTTCATCTCCTAGCAGTGACAATAACTCAATGGCATGATATCCGGCTTTCTTAAATCCATTACAGGTTATTAAACCATTGTCTCCCCTAAAAATTTCGTCACCTATACCATGTTCATCCATCAATTTATATTCAAATTTGAATTCGTCATGAGTTACAAGCTTTTTCACAATGTAGGGTAAAAACATGTACGTATCATATATTCTGCCTAAATCTATATGCCCAGCTGTTTTTATAATACGTATGTTCATAAAATAATTTTTAAGTAAATCAATTACTTCATCTCTGATTTCTTTACCTTTTTCATTTTTAATAACAATTTCAAAATGCCATTCATTTACTTTATTGAATCCATATCTGTTTTTTGTAACTTCAATAAATTTTTCTGCTTTTCCCTTATTTAATTCTTTCTCAGAATCAATTCGTATTATGGGTGTTAAATCAATGGACTCTAAGAAATTAAGTACATAGAAAATACTATGCCAATTAAGGTTCTCATTAAAGATATGCTCCATTTTTGCATATCTAAAACCAATTTCATGTTGCGCTGATTCTATATGCTGTTGATAATCGCCCCTCAATAAACTCAAGGTATTTCCTAGATTAATTTCATTTTTCCAGGAATGTTCAAACTTTTTACCTCTATGACTTAAGTCTACCTCATACTCAATCTCATTATTTTTTGAAACATTATATTCACCTAAATATTTTTCTAATTTATCAATCACCAATTTTTTTGATATTTCTCTTGTTTTTTCATCATTAGGCAACTTCCCTTTGTCTAATAAGTATTTTTCCCTAAACTCAGAAGGACTACAGTTATGCCATTTCCTAAAATGCTTCCTAAAATACCGTATATCTGAAAAACCACATTCATAAGAAATATCTATCATCTTTTTTTTACAATCCAGCAAAAGCTTTTCAGATTCTTCCACACGAATATAATTTAAAAAATCTTGAAAACTCAATCCTGTGGCACGTTTGATCAAATGGGACAAGTAGAAAGTACTGATTTCTTCTTTTTCTGCCAGTTGTTTTAGTGTAATTTTATTTGAATAATTGCTATATAAGTAATAAATAATTCGATTAACCCTTCTAAACTGAGCTTCATCATCTTTAAAACCATTTTTATTTGTGAATTTGTTGTTCTCAACACTAAAATACTGAAAATGATTCATAAGGTTTTTTAATAAATTATCAACAAGGTTAATTATTTTTTTACTATTGAAACTCGCATTGAGATAATATTCTAATAGTATTTGAGATATTAAATACCGTAACTCCTTTAATTCATCTTTTACATTGTCTTGATCCATTGAAGGTTCACATACAAAAATAATCTGATCAATATTCGGATATTTTTTTTTATGTTTATGGATGTCTAATTGAAGATTAAAAACAAGATTATTGCCATCTACTTGATTAATACTATGTAAATCTTTTGTATTGATAACCGCAATATCCCCTTCATGTAAGAGGTATGTTTCATATCCAATCTTTACGCTTGCTGTTCCCTCTACAACAAAAATAATTTCTAATACATCATGCCAGTGGAGGGTATCGTTCTCTATAGAATTTATTAATATATTTATAGGCGAAGTATCTATTTGTCTTTCAATTTCATTTTTCATTACAAGACCCCCTATAATTACCTTTGAACAATGGTTGAACGATCGTTTCACTATTGTTCCTCTACCGTTTAACTATCGTTTCACTATTTGACTTTAAGTTTTCATAACTTACTTTACACTACTAATACACTTTTCACTATTCTAACATAATATTGGTTATAAAGTTCCTTAACTTAAATAATATAAAAGAATATAATTTCTTAAAAAATTCAGTTGAAATATATCAAAAAACTATTTAACAATGTTCTAAAAACGTGTATAATCCCATCTTTGACAGTTGAGAAACAAAAAAAGCTTGGAACCCATTGTAAATAGTGAGATTCAAGCTTTTGTGTTGTGTTGAAAAAGTGCGTACCTTTTT
>JANQMT010000086.1:0-6611 GCA_028279945.1 Clostridia bacterium | reverse complement strand
TTGAAAGGTGTCTTATTCTATCCGGAGCTTCAGATGCGCCTTTGCCGATAGATGCAGCTCCGTCAAACGGAATGCCATAAATATTAATATCCGCTTTTTTTGGATCAGTAGTAGCTAATTCTGCCCAAGGTAAGTTATGCATTTTATGTTCTGTCCCTATTTTTAAGAACAGTTCCTCCCCTCTTTTTTTGGTTTATCAGATACAATTTGCTACAACAAAATATCTTTCATTTTTTCTAATTTTATTAAAATTTCTGAATATTTCAAATTGCCCAAATGGTGAATTTTTATTATAATACTACTTAAGTAGTATTTAAAAAGCACCAATTTTTGCATATACTACAACTATAGTTGAATGTTTATTAATGTTATGTTAAAATTGCCAGCAAAATAGGAACATGAGAGGTGGTTGATAATGACATTACTGAAACAAAATGAATGGTTATCAATTAACGATATGATTTTTTCTATTTATAAAACTTCTGATCTGAAAAAAATGAGAAAGCATTTCCTGGAGTCTCTTCAATTACTTGTGCCTTATGATAGTGCTCTATTTGATTTTAGCGTTAAAAGTAAAAATAATTACCTTTTTTTTGATCCTATTTCAATCAATATACCTATAGAATATTTGAAAAATTACTATGAATATTATCAACATATCGACTATACCAGATGGATTCATTTTCAGCCTAATTCTGTTATATATAGAGACACAGATTTATTAAATAACAAACAAAGAGAGAGCACAGAATATTTTAAAGAATGGATGTGCCCTACTAACAGCTATTTTGCCGGTGGTACAACCATTGTTCAAGACGGACACTTGCTGGGTACGGTGACGGTATTCCGATCGGAGGAGCATAAAAATCTTTCAGAAAAGGATTTATTTATATTAAATATATTGAATTCTCATTTATCTAATCGGTTATTTCAAGTGTTTCCTCAGGGTATAAAAAATTCAATTGTTAAGACAAAAGAAAGCGACGATCCTATAGAAGAATATCATTTAACCAACAGAGAATGGGAAATTATAGAATTGGTAATGGATGGTTTTTCCAACCAAGAAATAAGCGATATTTTATTTATCAGTGCTACTACTGTAAAAAAACATTTAAGCAATATCTTCAAGAAATTAAATGTAAACAGCCGTACACAACTTATCAAAGTGATTCATTTAAATGATTAATATACAAAAAGCATACGACTAAGCCGTATGCTCTTTTTGTGTATTTATTTTAATTATAGATTAAATTCTTTGTAAGTATCTGCCATTGCTTCATCCAGTTTTGATATAACGATGTCAATGGTCTCATCAGTCATTGTTGCAGGTGGCTCAATTCTTACTGTTTTGGCATTTACCAGTGTACCCGCTGTCATGACGTTACGTGCGAATAATCCTTTAGTTACAGAGTATCCCATTTCTGCTACCGGGAATTCCATAGCGATAAGAAGACCGGCACCTCTGAAATCTACCAGCAGCTTTGGATATTTTTCTTGTAATTTTGCAAGCTCTTTCATGAAGTGCTCACCTTTAGCTTTTGCTTGACCTGGAATGTCATGCTCCAGCATGTAACCGATTGTAGCGATAGCGGCTGAACAAGCTAATGGGTTTCCACCAAATGTTGGTGATCCAAGAATCCATGGATTTTCAACCAGTTTGTCAATCCACATCTTAGGTCTTGCGATAATACCGGTAATAGGCATGATACCACCACCGAAAGCTTTTCCATAAGTCATGATATCGGGCACAACGCCTTCAGCTTCACATCTAAACATGGTGCCGCATCTACCCATACCCGTTTGGATTTCGTCAAATATTAGTGCTACACCTGTTTCGTCACAGATTTCTCTTAATCTAGCAAGGTATCCTTCCGGTGGAATTATTACCCCGGCTTCGCCTTGAACAGGCTCAACGATAATTGCTGCAACTTTTTCTCCTACAGCTTGCAAGTTTTTAATTGCCGCTTCAGCAGCATCTGCATCACCGAATTTTACGTGTTGTACTTGTTGAATCATGGGTGTGTAGTCTTCTCTGTAAGCACCTTTTCCACCCATTGAGATCGCTCCCATTGATTTTCCGTGGAATGCGCCTACTGTTGAAATGAACCATCTGCCGCCGGTAGCAAGTCTGGCAAGTTTAAGAGCCATTTCTACTGCTTCTGCTCCACCATTTGTGAAGAAAGCATATTGAAGGTCTCCAGGTGTAATCATTGATAATAATTTTGCAAGGTATCCTCTTAGCGGGTCTACTAATTCTTGACTGTGTAATGCGTATCTTCCTAACTGCGCTTGAACATATTTAAGAATCTCAGGATTTCTATGTCCACATGTATAAATACCGAAACCACCAAGACAATCGATAAATTCATTTCCATAAAGGTCAACAAAGTGTTCTTCAGAATCTGTCCACTCAACGAAAGCAGAGTTGGTTGATACAGATTTTCTGTATTCTAACCACCCTGGGTTAACGTTGTTGTTAAAGTTATCAATAGAGTCCGCTACGATTTGATCCTTTTCATCCTTTGCAAGGTCATCTTTAAGGATATAATCCATTACTCTTTTAGCTTCTTTTAAAGCTGCATCTTTGTAAGCTGTCACAGTTTACTCCTCCTTTATACTTTAAAACTTAATTGCTTCTTTTTTATATATTCAATAATCATGCCAACAGATGCAGCTATTGACAAAACAGACAATTATAAGCTTTGGAAGTATTGGTATTGCGAGATTACTACATTTATTCTAAATATTTTTACACTTCAGTTTATTTTGCAAAAGTGTATAACATTTGATATTTTTTCTTATATTTAAGATTTTTATATCATTCGTTTTTATAACCTTTTAAATCTTAAAACCAAAACTCCCGCCAACATGGATAACATGGTAACGGGAGTTAGATATGCAATCAATTATATTATAAATTAAATTCTTTATATGTATCTGCTAATGCTTCATCCAGTCTCTTAAGCACTTCATCAATTGTTTCATAATTCATAATTAGAGGCGGTTCAATTCTTAATGTTTTAGCATTAACAAGTGTACCGGCTGTCATAACCTTTCTAGCAAACAAACCTTTAGCAACCGAATATCCCATTTCTGATTCTGGGAATTCAAGACCAAATAACATACCCATTCCTCTTACACCTATAAGGAGCTTAGGATATTTTGCTTGAATTGCCGCCAATTTTTCTGTTAAATACTCGCCTTTCTCTTTTGCTTGCTGAGGAAGATCATTTTCCAGCATGTATTTAATCGTTGCAATGGCTGCAGAACAAGCCAACGGATTGCCACCGAAAGTAGGCGATCCCAAAATCCATGGGTTATCAATGATATCCTGTGTCCACATTTTAGAATTAGCAATAATACCGGTAATGGGCATTACGCCGCCGCCAAAAGCTTTACCATAAGTCATAATATCAGGTGCTACGCCTTCAGCTTCACATCTGAACATGGATCCACATCTTCCCATACCTGTTTGTATTTCATCAAAAATAAGTGCAACACCTGTTTCATCACATATTTCTCTTACTCTTTTTAGATATCCCTCCGGAGGAATAATGATACCTGCTTCGCCTTGAATCGGTTCAATGATTACAGCAGCAACTTTTTCTCCTACATGTTGAAGGTTTTTGATTGCTTTTTCCATTGCTTCGGCATCACCATATTCAACGTGTTGCACTTGCTGAATCATAGGCAAGTACGGTTCTCTATAAGACCCTTTACCACCCATTGAGATTGCACCCAATGATTTTCCGTGGAATGCATTGATGGTAGAGATGTACCATTTGCCACCAGTAGCAAGTCTAGCCAGCTTTAATGCCATTTCTACTGCTTCTGCTCCACCATTGGTAAAGAATGAATATTTTAAGTCTCCAGGCGTAATCATAGCTAAAAGCTTTGCAAGGTATCCTCTTAACGGATCAACCAGTTCTTGACTATGGAGACAATACTTGCTAAGCTGTGATTCAACAGCTTTAACAATTTCCGGATTTCTATGTCCACAGCTATAAATACCAAATCCACCTAAGCAATCGATAAATTCTGTTTTATTTACATCATAGAAATGTACACCTTCAGATTCCCACTCTACAAAAGTTGCATCAGTTGATACAGACTTTCTGTATTCCAACCAACCTGGATTAACATGGGCATTAAAATTTTCTACCGAATCCTCTATTACTGATTTTTTTTGAGCGTCATCTAATTTATCAGATAGAATTAGATCATACACTCTTGACGCTTCTTTCAAAGCAGCATCTTTGTAAGCAGTCACTTATAACATCCTCCTTTATAATCAATTTTAACAACTGCTATTAATAACCATGCATTGCATGAGTATTATCTTTCCTAAATCCAGTCTAATCATCTTTTTATATTAAAAAGCAAATTATTATCCGCCGCCTATAATCTTCAATATTTTAATGATATCATTCTCATTTATTTTAAACTGTTCATACTCTTTTAACAGTAGTTGATATCCATTGACCCATACTGAAGTTTTGGATTTCATCTCCAAATGCTTCAATAGCTCTGCTACCGTTAAACCTTCAGGAATAATCTTTTCTTTATTGTTAATGGTTACTTTCATCATAACACCACCTTTTTTTAAGGAAACAGGGGACAGTATAAGTTTAGTTTGAGTTTACATTTGAGGGCGGGCACGGAGACCCGCCCCTACGTTTCATGATCTCTATCTCAAATCAGCCAGTCTATATCTAGGCGCTTAAGGGTTTCGGGTGTTGGGTTACCTGTCTCTTGATCCCATCCGGCTAATTCATAATATTTGTTTAAAGCGACTTCAAAATCTTCCTTACTTAGCTGAGTTCCTGCATTAGGTCCGTCCGGAATGGCATCAAATAGTCTCTCCGGAATCACATCTTCTTTACGTGTGAAGCCTTCTTTTGCATTGAACATTCTCATCAGGTTGATTCTTCTTTCCCCAACTTCCTGTAGCTCTTTTATGCTTGCATCCCAGCCTGATCCGTATTGACAGAATTCAACCAATTCTTCCGGCCCATACAATTGCCATGCAGGTCCCCATGCGAATTGGCATAGTCCTAATGTATCTAACATGGAGTAGAATTTTTGGGTTTCCAAAGCAAATTTTGCTTTGTTTTCATCCAGTACGCCATATGCGTCACATGCCTCAAAGTCATTGAGCAGGTTCACCCATTTCCAGTCATTAGAGTCTTTTGGTGCCATTAATGCAGGGTCATGCTCTGAAGATTGATGATCTGCTCCAAAGGGATTTACCGCATAGTTAATGGCCAGGTTTGGCTTCATTTGCGGCATATGTGCCGGCATTTCTTGTTTTTTAACTGCCATTACATATTTCTCCGAACCGCCGCCTATTTTTTCTGCTGCTCTTGCACTGCCTTCAGCCAATAAGTCTCCCAGTTTTCCTTCTCTGTTTGCTATCTTTGGAATGATTTCTCCAAATATTCTGCCATCTCCAAATTTCAATTCCATTCCATCTGAATTTTCTTTTGTAAGTAATCCATTTTCAAAGCATTCCATGGCAAATGCAATGGTCGCCCCACAGGAAATGGTATCTATGCCATACATGTTGCATAATTGGTTGGCATAGCAGATGTCTTCTAAGTTTGTGTTGTCACAATATGATCCAAATGTACATACGGTTTCATACTCAGGACCCCCATAAGCCGGATCCACTTTTCCTTCTATTTCTACAACACCTTTACATCGAATGGCACATGCAAAGCATGTGTCTCTTTCTTTCAAGATGTTTTTTGTTATGGTGTCTCCTTTTATGGCTTCTCCACCTTCTAAGTAGCCTCTTTTCCAGTTTCGACTTGGCAAGAATCCTTCATCCAAATGAAAGTCTGTTACGCCAGCCGTTCCGTTTAATGCCGTATCCACCATAACTTCATTCGCTTTTATTCTTTCTCTTACATCTTTTGTAAGGGTTTTAAAGCCATCCATATCTACGGGTTTTGCAGGTCTTTGTTTTTTAACCACCATTGCTTTTAAGTTCTTGGAACCCATAACGGCACCTACACCGTTTCTGCCATTGGCCCGGCTTCTTTGGTGCATGATGCTTGCAAATTTAACCAGGTTTTCTCCACCGGGTCCGATGAGTGACATTTCAATATTCTTTTCGCCCAGTTCTTCTTTAATGATTTCTTCGGATTCTCCTGTAATTTTACCCCAAACATTTTTTGCATCTTTAAATTCGACTCGGTCTTGGTTAATGTAAACATAAACAGGTTTTTCTGCTTTTCCTCTGAATAGGATAGAATCGTATCCATTTCCTTTAACGTGTGCCGGAATAAATCCTCCTACTTGTGAGTCGCCTGCCGTACCCGTTAACGGACTTTTTGTGGTTACCGTCATTCTGCTTTGTCCGCTAATGGGTAATCCTGTTAACGGCGATACTGAAAAGATTAATAAATTTTCTGGAGACAGGGGTTCTACACCCGGCTTCATGTTATTGAGCATTAAATACATGCCCAGTGCCGAGCCCCCGGGATACTTTCTGTATATGTCTCCTGCAAGTGTTTTGACCTCATAGGTCTGGTCTGTTAGATTGATGTCCAATATTTTGGCATCTTTAAAATTTGTCATATTTGTTGTCCCTCCCTAACAAATATAAG
>JANQMT010000034.1:0-27262 GCA_028279945.1 Clostridia bacterium | reverse complement strand
CTGCAGGAAAAGAAACGACGAAATCCGTAAAAGGTGTATTATTCAATACAATTCTTCAAACCAAAGGCATTCATCAAAAGGACTTGTTCGCTGTCAGGCTTGTTGCAGGCGATGGATATCAAATTGAGGTGCCAAGTGAAGTACTCAATACACGAGACATTATAATCGCTTATGAAATGGATGGACAACCATTAGAAGAAAAAGCTAAGCCTTTTAGAGCGATTATACCCAATGAAAGAGCCATGTATTGGGTTAGAAATCTTGAGAGCATCGAAATTCTTCAGGGCACTCAAGAAGCAGATGTAAAAAGAATAATATTTATGGAAACTGCATTTAAAAAATTGCCCCATGAAGATTATACATACTATGAATCTACCGATAAAGCAGTAAAAAATTCTGATATTCTAAAAGAATATGAAGTAGACGATTCAGCGCCTACTGTAGCGTTCTTGGCTTCAGATGGTTTGGAAAAAAATGAGACCATGGAGGTATTCCAAAACAGCTATCTAAAGGTTACCGGTGATGAAACGCCTCTGTTTCTTTCACCCGATATGCCAAAAGGGATGCACATAAAAAATATTTTCTCTTTCACAGCTTTTGATACTGCATTTGTGAGTTTAGAAAGTGCAGCCGTGTGCTGTGATACAGGTATTGTAGGAGAGGTTGAAGGCGTTAGTTTAAAATCAATCGCTGATAAACTTAATAATTTTTCAAAAGAAGGACCATATGTTTTGACTGGTTTAGATGGGTATCAAGTTGAAGTGGACCATGAAACATTCATTAATGCCATTATCAGTAAGACTTCTGAGGGAGGATTTAAAATAAAAACCAATGACAATAAAACTTCTGTAAAAGATATCTTGATGATAGAAGTAAAATGAAGATAGGGGAGATAAAAAATGAAAAAACTATTAGCTATTTTAATGATTGCTATTTTAATGTTTTCGTTTGCAGCTTGTACTGCTGACGAGCCCGGAGATGTTCAAGATCAACCGGAACAAAATGAAACAGCGGAACCTGGAGATTCAGAAGAAAATGAAGAAGCTTCCGCAGTTGAGATGCCTGAATTTTCAATAGAAATTGTAGGGGCTGAAAAGGATACCTTTACTAAGGCTGATGCTGCAGATTTTGAAATCGTTGAATTTGATGCACTTAAGACATCTAAGAGTGGGGAAAGTAAAGAGCAGCATTTCAAGGGAATGCGGTTAAAAGATATGCTGGATTACGCCGGTGCTGCAGACTATACGTCTGTAAAGGTTGAGGCACCGGATGGATATACCCAAGAATATACCAAAGAAATGGTAGAAGCAAATACCATACTTTGTTATGAAAGAGATGGAGAATTGTTAGGAAATTCAGGTCCAATTATGATTGTTCTTAAGGAACAAACCTCTAATTTCTGGATGAAGAATTTTAATAAAATAACCATTAACCAATAACACTAAACCACGTCGAACGCTTTGCATCTATTCCCTCCCTCAAATTTAAAGGTGTTCCTGTACGGGATACCGGCTAACCGGTATAAAAGCAAAGCGTGTCGGCGTTTCTTTTGTTATGGAGGGGAATAATGAGTAGAAAAAAATTTCTAAATCATTTTTCAATGTATCATTTAATCGTGATTTCTATGATGGCTTCATTAGGTATTGCGACAAAGCCTATTATTGTACCCTTAGTTCATATTATTACCGGACCATTATTTATCCCCGGTGGCTCTATAGCAGGAGGGTTTTATATGCTATGGATTGTTTTGGGAATAGGTCTTGTTAGAAAAAGAGGTACAGGCACGCTCATAGCTTTTGTTCAAGCCATTTTAATATTAGCAACAGGTTTTTTTGGAACACACGGTATTATAAGCTTTATTACTTATACTTTGCCGGGGGTTGCGGCAGACATACCATTCTTATTTTCCAAAAACAAAAACTACAATATTTTACATTACTTATTTTCAGGAATAGCAGCCAATATTATGGGAACCTATATGGCGAATCTTGCTTTTTTTAGGCTTCCTCTGATACCGCTTTTACTTTCTTTAAGCTGCGCAGCTTTATCCGGTGCTCTTGGGGGGATTATTGCTTACAGCATCATCAAACAATTTGACAAAATGAATTTTTCATTTACTCAAAACTAATAAATATGCACTATTTTTCTTGCCTTGCTAATGAGTGAAACAAGCTTCAATATTTAATAATAGGATAAGCTTTATTTAGTAAGCCTAAAATAGGACGGTGAAAAAATGAAAATTAAATTAATAATTATTTTTATATTAGGCCTGCTTTTAGGAGGCGTTTTGGTGTTTTTGAATACCAATCCAAAATCAAATGGTTACATACCCTATTTTAAAATTATAGGAGATGTAGAGAATGTTGTAACCGTAAGAAGTGAAGCAGATTATGTACAAGAAATGATAGAAGTAAAACACAAAGATGAAAATTTTAAGGGTATTCCCCTTGAAAAGCTCATTGAAGAAGCAGGACCTTTAACTGAAAATTCGACGATACTATTTGTAGGAACAGACGGATTATCATCGGAAATTGAACTATCCGGTATTCAAAAGAGCTACATCTATTTTTCTGAGAATCATGGATGGAATGTTATCAATTTGGAACATCCTATAAGTAGTAATATCAAACACATTTTAGAAATTATAGTGGCTTCAAAAGACCAAAACAATGATTTTGGGATACAAATATTTTCTGAAAAAGAAAACGTGAAGAATTTGACATGTGGCCGAATGGCACAATCTGATTATCTGTATAGAAGAAAATTTGAAGGGACTTCAAAAGTAACTGTGGATGGCAAAACCAATGAAGTTACAGTATATACACCTGAAAAAATAATATCCGTGGAACACCTAATGCCTGAATCAGAAATAGAGTCCTACGTTATTTTTTCAAGAGATGGGCGTCAAACAAGGACTTCTACACCGGGATATTTAAAAATCAATGATAATACGATGGATTATTTACCTATGAATTTGAATCAAGATGTCATTAAAGATATTGCAGGCATATATTACGGCACTAAAATATCAACCATAACAGATACTTTTTATGATGCAGAATATTATCTTAGTAAAAATAAAAAAGTGATGTTGATACTGTTAGATGGATTCAGTTATGCACAATGGATGTATTGCAGTGAAAATGGATATAGTCCTTTTTTATCCGGGTCAGGTGAATCTAAGAAAGTATTGAGCGCTTATAAGCCTGTAACGAATACCGGAATGGCTACCATGATTACAGGTCAAGCACCCAATGTTCATGGCGTTCATGATAGGAGTGTAAGATCCTTAAATTGTGAAAGTATTTTCAACATAGCCATTAAACAGAATAAAAAAGCTTGTCTTGTCGAAGGGGATGTAAAAATTTTAAACACTGAGATTGAACCTATTTTAAATATAGACAGAAATAAAAATGGCCGTATTGATGATGAAATATTGGAATCGGCTCAAGAGCAAATGTCCAATCATGACTTATGCTTTGTACACTTTCACGGTATTGATGACTCAGGACATACATACGGTCCCTTTGCCCAAGAGACTCTAAGCTATATTTCAGAAATAGACCATTATGTAAAAACTTTGGTATCTGAATGGGACGGCGTTGTCATCATTACCGCCGACCACGGTATGCATACTACTGAGGCAGGGGGAAATCATGGCAGCTGTCGATTTGAAGATATGATTGTACCTTATATCGTAATCAACCCAGATCATTCATGATAAAACTTTTAAGCAGTTTCTATAAATAATCTAAAATAGAGTAAAAAATAAAAGAGGGTGAGATGGTGAGTAAAACAAAAATAGCGGTGGGTGTTCTAGGGGTATTAATTCTTGTATTAGCAGTTACTTTAATGCTGAATAAAGAAGGATTAGATCAAAGAAAAGAAATGATGACCAATGCAACCATAAATATTAAAATAGATGGAGAAGAAAACATACTATCCTTTGATGACTTAAAAAAAGCCGGAGAAGAAAAATTTGAAGCGGTGCTGGATACGTCCACTACAGATCCTGTTGTGTATGCTTATACGGGTGTGCAATTGAAAAATGTATTGAAGGATCAAGGCATCCATTTAGAAGGTAAAACCGCGGTTATTTTAACAGCGGTAGATGGCTTTACAGTTGCATATTCTTTAGAGGAAGTATTACTGGAAGGGAATGTATATGTGACTTATGCAAGGGAAGGTGAAAAACTAAAGTCTAAAGAAGATGGCGGCAGGGGACCCTATCAAACCATAGTAGTGGGAGACCAATTCAGTTCAAGAAGGTGCAAATGGCTGACATCAATAGAGGTACAATAATGAAAGCGGTTGAAATTGCCGGCTTATCTTTTAAATACAAAGAGCAGCCGGAATATATTTTAGATGATATCTCTCTTTCTCTAAATACCGCTGAAATTATAGCTTTGGTTGGAATGAGCGGAAGCGGTAAAAGCACGCTATGCCGATGTATTTGTGGTATTATTCCCCATGTTCAAAATGGGCATTTAAAAGGCAATATCAAAGCTTTTGGTATGGACATATTCAATGCTGCTATGCCTGAAATTGCTTCTAATGTGGGTATCGTATTTCAAAATCCCGATACACAGCTTTTTTCACCTACTGTAGAGGACGAATTGGCTTTTGGTCCTGAGAACCTTTGTGTAGACAGAGAAGAGATTGGAAGAAGGATAGATTCGACTTTAGAGCTTGTAGGTATGAGCAAGTATAGATATGCAAATCCTAACCAGCTTTCGGGAGGACAAAAACAGTTAATTGCCATTGCCTCTGTGCTTACCATGAATCCCAAATTATTAATTTGTGATGAAGTCCTGTCACAAATTGATAAGGAAGGAAAGACCTTGATAAAAGGTGTATTGATGTCTTTGAAAAATCAAGGTAAAACTGTACTGATGATTGATCATGATTTTAATAATCTAGACATTGCAGATGAAATTTATGTTTTAAAAAATCAAAAAATACAAAAATACTTGGGAGATATATAATCTGGGATAAAGGGTGAGTTGAATGGAAAAAGCAATAGAACTTAACAACGTCAATTTTTCATATCAAGATAATCATCATATTATTGAAAGCTTATCTTTGGATTTGTACCATGGAGAATTCACAGCTCTTACCGGGAGTAACGGAAGCGGCAAGACAACACTTGGAAAATTGATTATGGGCATTTTAAAGCCCCAAAAAGGTGAGGTTTTGATATTAGGTGAGGATGCTTTGAAAATGACGTTAGGACAAAAAGGACAGAAGATCGGATACTTATTCCAAAATCCTAACAGCCAGCTTTTTGCAACCACCGTTTATGAAGAATTATCTTTCGTAATGGAGATTAAAGGATACAAAAAACAGATGATAGATGAAAAGGTTCATGAGATGCTTAAAACCTTTCAATTAGAGCATCTTAAAGACTCATTTCCTTTTATTTTAAGCGGAGGAGAAAAGCAACGCTTAGCTCTGGCGTCTGTGTTGATGAATCATCCTAAATACCTAATATTAGACGAGCCTACAACCTCTTTGGATATTAAACGAAAAGCAGCATTTTCTCAATGGATACAGCTTTTAAAGCAGCAAAATGTAGGCATGATGGTTATTAGTCATGATGAATCATTTGTTAAGGACCATGCTGACAGGGTACTGCAGCTTGAAGGAGGAAGAATTGTATATGACTCTAAGTTCAGGGCTTGATGCCAGAACCAAGCTGGTTATCGTAATGGCTTTATCCAGTTTAAGTATATTGATTACCAATTTAATATGGTTAGCAATCATTTTTTTTGTATCTATGGCGGTTGCATTTATGCTTAACGTGAATTTTTATAAAATCTTAAAAAGACTTAAGAGGATTTTTCATGTTATTCTAATTCTAGTCGTTGTACAAAGCATATTTATTAGAGGTGGTGAACCCATTCTCAATATTGGGTCCATTACAATTGTTTCTGATTTAGGGCTTCAAATGGCAGGACAATTTGCTTTAAGGGTAGGTATCATTATTTCCTCTGCCACCATTCTAACGACTTCAAGCTATAGAGAAATTGTTCAAGGCCTTGTACAATGGAAAATGCCCTATGAGATTGCATTTATGGTATCAGTTGCCATAAGATTTCTACCCACATTTACAGAAGAATTTAAAGATGCTGTTGTAGCTTTACAGTTAAGAGGCATTGAATTTGAAAAAATACCATTATCAAAAAAAATTAAAGTTTATTCTTACCTGTTTTTCCCGGTGGTTTCTAATGCTGTTCTAAAAGCCCAGGAATTATCAATGGCTATGGAAACTCGGGCATTTAGAGCCTATCCGGCAAGAACCAGCTATATGGTTTTAAAAATGAAGCCCATGGACTATGCAATGATTACCCTAAGCCTGATATTGACGATTTCAGCAATGCTATTGTACTATTATTAGAGGACAGGGGACAGGTTATAGAGAGTAGGGGCGTATGGTATACGCTTATATAAGGGAGAGATAAATATGAGAGTATTTTCGGTATTTGGGATTACTAAATCAGGAAAAACAACCACTATAGAAAATATTATAAAAGAATTATGTAAGAGAAAGTATCGTGTTGGATCGGTAAAAGAAATACATTTTGAAGCCTTCGAAATAGATATGGAGGGCACCAATACGGATCGACATAAAAAAGCAGGATCACAGCTTGTGACGGCTCGTGGTGAGTATGAAACAGATGTACTTTATCAGAGCAAATTGTCTATGGATGAAATACTAAAGGCATATGATCATGACTTTGTTGTCCTAGAAGGGGTAAGGGATATTAATGCTCCAAAGATTGTTACAGCTCATAACACAGAGGAAATTGAAGAACGGTTAGATAGTTCTGTCTTTGCTATTGCCGGAAAGGTTTCAAATGAGATGCAGGCGTATAAAGGCATTCCTGTTATTAATGCTATAACAGATATTGATGCATTGGTTGACCTGGTAGAAGAAAAAGTTTTTGAGAGGCTGCCTGAGTTTCCGGAAGAATGTTGCTCAGCTTGCGGTTATTCTTGTGTAGAATTATGTGAAGCAATACTAAAAGGTAATGCTGAAAGAAAGGACTGCGTCATACACGCTAATCGCACATGCTTAAAGATTAATGGTCAAAATATACCTATGGTACCTTTTGTAGAAAAAATATTGTGTAATGCTGTTTTAGGTGTTGTCAGTGAGTTAGAAGGATATAAAAAAGATTCAAAAATAGAAATAAGTATAGGTTAAGTCGTATGGAAACATTACCGTTAGAAAGTAAAAAAAACAAAGTTTTTAAAATCCATAAAGAGAACAGCTGCTATATCAGAAAAGATTATGAAGACGAAAACAGAATGGTAAAAGAGTATAAAATACTGAAGATTATGGCTGAAAATGATGTCAACATACCAACTATTTACAAGCAGGATAAAGATTCCATTTACATGGAGTATATTGAAGGAACACTTTTACTGGATTATTTTATTGAATTAGAAAAGAAGCATGAGAACCATTATGATGAATTTATAAAAAACGTTGTCAAGGCACATCAAGACATTTACTCAGCGCTACATAAGCTTGAGAAAAATACAATTTTGAAAGATATGAATTTTAGAAACTATTTGGTAAAGGGAGACAAAATCTATCGAATAGATTTTGAAGATTGTGAACCAGGAAAAATAGAAAGCGATATTGGAAAACTAGCAGCTTTTGCTTTAACTTATGATCCTGTGAATACGGTTTGGAAAAAAAATTTTACAGATCGATTCATTCATATATTTTCCGAAGTTTTAAAAATCCCAAAAGCACAAATTATCATTGAAATGAATAAAGAATTGAAATGCATTAAAAGAAGAAGAAAATAGGATAGATTAAAAGTCTATCTATTTAAAGTCTATCTATTGAGGTTGTCGAAAAATGAATACAGGCGTATAAATATTCGTTAATGTATTCATTTGGAGAAAATTTGGTGGCATATGGACTATAAAAGCCTAACCGCAAACAATCGCCGTCCATGGCTTAAGTTTGCTAACAAAAGTCCTGTTTGTTCACGACTTTTATAGCCCATCTGCCACCTAAATTTTCTGACCAAATGAACACAAAAAAACGAATATTCATACACCTGCATTCATTTTTCTAGTACTTTTTCGATAAACTGAGGTAAATAAATTTACCTCCCAATCATTCTATTTCATAGCTTGTTTTAAAAAATCTGTATATTGAAAATCCACATTATTAATATGTTTAAATATCCACTGAGCAATATAATTAAGCAAGTTGTTGAGAAACTCTTCTTGGTCTTCAGCGACTTCATCTAAATGAATGGAGTTAAAATAGTCTATAAATTTTTGATGCTGTATAAGGTGTTCTCCCATGTCTGGATAATTGTATTTAATGAATAAGTTTTTTTCGGTATCAAAGTGATATACGGTATATTCTTTTAATTCATCAATGAGTTCAACAGCCCTTTGGAAAGTACTTTCACCTAAATATGTACCTAAAAGAATTTCAATTTCTTCACCTATTTCAAAAAGCCGTTTATGCTGGTTATCAATCTCCCTAATACCTGTGGCAAATGATTCATTCCATTTAAACATTTTTTTCCTCCTTGTAGAATAATAGCGTTTATAATGATATTTTATCATATCTTGTTAAAACATAGCATTCCTAATGTTAAAATTACCCATATATTTTTATTTTAAACAGCATTTTTTTAAATCGTAAATAACAATTATTGTGGATTATTCTGATGCTTTCCAATATAATAAGTAGAAAATAAATCGTTTCGAGAGGGTAAACATGAAACCAATAAATAGATATAAGTTACTGGGTATTTTATTCATTGCTATGGCCATTATCATCATATCTTATGCTCTGGCAAACATCATAGGGGCTAAAAAGGAATTGGCCAAAACCCTTGATGACTGGGAAAAAAACGTGGAAATAGACCTATCTGAAATAGATGAAGAAGAAACAGAGAATACCATACGCTATCCATCCATAGAGTATGGGGACACAATAGGGAAGTTAACCTTTTTAGATACAGAGCTGCCTATCATAACAGGGGTTGAAGACAGCCTGCTTGATGAAGGCGTTCTCCACTACGGACCGACGCCTTTGCCAGGTACAAATGGCAATAGCATTTTATTAGGGCACCGAGACAGTACCTTTAAAAATCTAAAAAAACTAGAGCTGGGACAACATTTTATTATTGAAACCAAATACAATCAATTTGAATTTCAAATATTTGATATTAAGATATTAAAGTCAGATGACACATCAGTCTTTGACAGCTATGATTTTCCTACAGTATCTATGGAAACCTGCTATCCTTTTAACTACATCGGTTCAGCACCCAAAAGATATATCGTGGTAGGAAAACTTATTCAATCCTATTAATTTTTTATCATACTTTACTTTGCAGGAAGCTATCAAAACATGAATACAGGTGCATATACCTCCTATTGTTAATGCTTGGTTAATTCAAGCATACTATAATGAATATACAGATATATAATAGTACCTTTAACAAAAGGAGTATAATGATGATAAGATTGGAAAACTTTAAAGTAATAAGCTTTATCTTAATTGTTGTATTATTTTTTAATATGACATTATTTTTTAATGGGATGAGTTTTGCAGCAGATGTTAACCTTCTCATTGAAAAATTAGTGAGTGACGAAGAGGTATATGTGGGAGATGTTTTTACATATACCATCAAGTACTCTAATCCTAATACGACTACGGACGCAAACAATGTCGTATTAACAGACCTATTGCCGGATGGCGTATCCTATGTATCAAGTACCGTAACACCTGACATTGAAGAAGTTGAAGTAACGGATGTAGGTGGACGAGAACAAGTCAAATTTATCTTCAAAGACCCGCTGCCGGCAGGCGTAACAGGCATACTGAAGATCTCGGCAAAGTTTAATCCTGGTGTAACGGCAGATAATACGCTAAGAACCAACCAAGCCATTATTACACCAACCAATGGACCGTCAGTCATTAGTAATGAGGTTTCGGTGACTGCGAAGACTAAACCCGGCACCTGGTCGGTAAGCAAAAATAGAATTATTCCCTCTAGTATGGCGCCTGCATTAAATCAGCCCGTTACATATGAGATTATAATTACCGGCAATTCATCCATTGGAGGGGTAAATCTAAAAGACGTTACGGCTCGTGATGAGCTGCCTGCAGGCAGTACATTTGTTTCCTCATCAGACGGTACTTATAATGATTCAAACCATACCATTACTTGGGATATTGGAACCCTTAACGTTGGATCCACCATTAGAAAACAAGTCACTGTCATGTACAGAACCGGTGCCGGTTTTACCACCGGTAGTAACGTAGAAAATGAAGTGAAAGTAACAGGAACACCTTTATACGGCAGTGAACCTGAAACCAAAGCCGACTCAGCAGAACACGGTTTTGAAACAGCAACATATGCAGTTGGAAATTTAATCAAAACTTCTAGGCAATCCAATGATGAATATTCCAGTGGGCAAACAGCACAATTCTATATTTCAAATATTAAAAATTCTGGAAATGTTCCTTTATCAAATTTTAACATTATTGATACAATTCCTAATGCAATTGATTTAAAAAGTATTACGTCTGGAGTATACAATCAAAGCGGACTATTAAATATTTATTATAAATCCAATAAAAAGGACTGGACGTTATGGAGAGATGATATATCCAGGTCATCGTCAACGACTTTAGACACCGGTGGTTTAGGGTTTGGGTCAAATGAATATGTGACTCATGTGAAATGGGATTTTGGAACTGTAGAATCAGGATTCTCAAATACATCTAATATCAACGTCAGCGGTGAAATATTGGATGTCATCAGAACAGCCGGCGGTATTGCCGTCAGAACAGAGGCATCCATTACCAACGAAGCCGATTTATTTGCTACAGATGATGAAGGCAACAGCCTATCCGATCATGCAGAGGTTACCATTGAAGTAGTGGATCCCAAACCGTGGCTGGATCCAAGTAAAACTCGATTGGGTAAAAGTGCCTACTATGATGAAGAAAGGGTTTCTTTTAAATTGACCCTTAAGAATCATAATTATGCTACAGGGGATTTAGATGATCCTGCTTTTATTGATATTTTACCTCAAGAACTTGAGGATATTCAGATTGAAAGCTGTAGTGTAAGCCCTGCACCTACATTTACCACCTATAAAAAAACGATAGATGGTGTTGAAAGAGACTTATTTAAATGGACTTTTACGGGTAAAACATTAGAGCCCGGAGAGGCTATTGATATTACTTACTCCGGCAAAATAAAAGACGGTACTTTAGTCGGCCATGTGGATAATATTATGTACATGACCATTACCGATGATTTTAAAGCATCCTCTAAGGAAAGTGATGTGCTGGACATGGATAATGATTCCAATACAGATTACCTGGTTCAGTCGGAAGCAAGCTTTTTTGTAAAATTTGTAGGGACTCTAAGTTCTGATAAATGGTTAAACGGTGAACTGGATAGTGGTTGGAGCAAATATCCTGCTCAAGGTAAAACTTTGCCGGGGGGTATTGCAGACTATCAGTTAAAAGTCAGAAATACAGACTCCAACGGCCCTATTGGAAATATTGTTGTCATAGACATCTTACCTTATATCGGTGATATTGGTCTTCTGGACACTAAAGCAAGAGAGAGCCAATGGCGCCCATATTTGGTTAATGAAATAAAAATTGTATCACTTCCTGCAGGGGCAGATGCTGATGAAATCAAGCTGTATTATTCAACCAGTGATTCACCTGATTTATCACAGCTATATAACCCTTTGAATAAAAATAATTCCGGCTGGAGCGAAACACCACCGGAAAACATTACAACCGTCAAATCGCTTAAGTTTGACTTTGGTAGTATTGAACTCAACGTTAATGAAGAAATTGTACTGGAATGGCCAATGCGAGCACCGGCAGGTTCTCCTGTTAATGAACCCACATGGAACTCTTTTGGCTACGGTGCTACTTATCCGGACGAAAATGGTCCTGAACCATTTTTACCTTCTGAACCTATAAAAGTTGGTTATTTTATTCAGCCTGATCCCAGCAGTACCGTGAACCTAGGCGACTATGTTTGGGAAGATATGAATAAAAATGGGATCCAAGATGCCGACGAACCTGGTATCAATGGTGTTTTGGTTGAGCTTTTAGATAATGCCGGCAACCCTGTTGACGGCAAGTATACACGAACAGGTTTTGACCAAAATGACAATCCGGGTTACTATTTATTCCCTAATCTTTCTGGGGGGAATTATAAAGTGAAATTTACAGTGCCGGATGGGTATGAAATATCCCTTCAAAATCAAGGCGGAGATGACGCATTAGATTCAGATATCAATGTAACCGGTAGTGATGCAGGGATAACAGATGTCATCAGTTTAGACGGCACCAATGATAACTTGGATGCGGATGCCGGACTATACAGAGTAGGGCGTATTGGAGACTTGGTGTGGAACGATAAAGACACCGATGGTATTAAAGATTCTGGCGAGCCGGGATTAGAAGGTATTCGGGTCAACTTATATGATGATACCCATACGCTTTTAGGCCACAGAACAACAAGTGCCATTGGATTTTATGAATTCACGGATTTAGACCCAGGTCAATACTACATTGAGGTCATATCCAATGGTCAATATAAAATTTCACCTGCATATAGCGGCAGCAATAGATCAAAAGATAGTAATATTGATACGGATGGAAAATCAGAGCTGATTACATTAACTTCTGGTAAAAATAATCCCACCATAGATGCAGGTATGTATTTAGGATCAATCGGAGACTTTGTATGGCATGACATGGATGCAGACGGTCTTCAAGAAAGTGAATCCGGTATAGAAGGCATAACCGTTAATTTATATAAAGATGGCATACCGACGGAGAGCACAACAACCAATCATTCAGGATACTATGTATTCGATGATCTTTTTCCGGCAGCTTATATCGTAGAATTCATAAAAAATGGCTACGACAAGTATTCACCACAGTATGTCGGTTCAGATGATACGGTGGACAGTAACGGGTATCCAACGGGTGTTGATATTGGAAAATCAGAGTCGTATGCCTTAGAAGCAGGAGAACGAATTAACACCATTGACCAAGGCCTATATAATCTTGCAAGTTTAGGAGATTTGGTCTGGAATGATATCAATCATAATGGAGAGCAGGATAGTGGGGAACCGGGTGTAGAAAATGTATCGGTCAGTTTATATGACAGCGGCGGCACATTAATAGAAACCTTGACAACCGGTTTAAATGGTTTCTATAAATTCACCGACCTGGAGCCCGGCAGCTATTATGTGCAGTTCGTAATTCCGGCTGATTATGTTGCCACTACACAGAATCAAGGTAATGATAATGAAGATAGTGACATCAATACCCTGGGAAAAACGGACACCATCACATTAAAGTCAGGTGATCACATTACAAACGTGGATGCAGGCATACATAGAGCCATACTGGGAGATTTTGTATGGGAAGATCTTAATGCCGACGGCATTCAAAACGATGGCAATACCGGAATCAATGATGTAACCGTTAATTTATGTGATAAAGATAAAAACTTTATTTCCAGTACTAAAACAGCAAGAAAAAATGGAAAAGATGGTTATTATGAGTTTGCTGATCTTCTTCCGGATGAATATATCCTTCAATTTGTTACACCTGATGGATATTTTATGGTGGATCAAGATCAGGGTAGTGAGGATACTGTAGATAGCGACTATGGTGCTGACAGCTATACGGGCGTCATTGATATAGAAGCCGGAGAAGTGGATAATACCATAGATGCAGGCTATTATCGCACAGCATCACTGGGGAATTATGTTTGGAATGATTTAAATTTAGACGGCATACAAGACACCGGTGAGCCAAGTGTTGCCGGTGTAACCGTTGTATTAAAACAAGGCAGTACAACCATAACGGATACAACAACAGATGTTAACGGTGAATATCTGTTTACAGGACTTAAACCCGGCAGCTATCATGTAGAGTTTACAAAACCCATTGATTTTGCAGGTTTTACCAAAACAGATATGGGAATAGATGCTTTAGATTCTGATGCAGATGACTCAGGGGTAACCGGTGAAATTACTTTAATATCCAATGAAGAGAACTTAACACGAGATGCCGGATTGTACCAATATGCTTCGGTAGGCAACTATGTATGGCATGACGAAGATGTAGATGGCATTCAAGACAGCGGTGAAGTAGGCATTGCCGAAGTTACTGTAAAACTGTATAAGAAAAATAATGCAGACGAATATGAAGCAATAGATTTTACTAAGACGGATGCCAATGGGTATTATGAATTTACCAATCTTGTACCAGATGACTATTTGATTGAAATTGAACCGTCTGGTGATTATAAATTGACACCATTCAACTCCGGAAGCGATGATGCTGTCGACAGTGACTTTAATCCGTCTGATTCTAGGACGGCAGCTTTCTATCTGCAATCCGGTGAAAATAACCTGACCTTAGATGCAGGACTTTATCAGCTGAGTCGGCTTGGTGACTACATCTGGTTAGATGAAAATGGAGATGGTATTCAAGGTAATGATGAAGACGGCATGAGCAGTGTTGAAGTGCAGCTTTTAGATGACTCAGACACAATACTTGCTAATACGACTACCAATGCAGACGGGTATTATTTATTTGATGATTTAGATATTGGTCAATATAAGATAAAAGTTGTAGTGCCGACAGGATATGTTGTGACGAAGCAAAATGCTTCAACCGATGCAAAGGATTCAGACATAGATACTGCAACCAAAGAAACACACCTGGTTAATATTGCTACATCCAATGTTAGTGATTTATCACTAGACGCAGGGCTTTACATCACTGCCGCCATTGGCGACTATGTTTGGGAGGATGTGAACGGCAACGGCATTCAAGATTCCGGTGAACCTGGCATAGAAGATGTCAATGTTACTTTAATCACATCCGGCGTACCTTTAACGACTAAAACTGCTGCAAATGGTTTCTACCAATTCATCGACTTAGATCCGGGTACTTACAAAGTACAGTTTGAAGCACCCACAGGCTATACGTTGACAACCAAGACCAGCGGCACGGATGATACTGTAGACAGTAATCCTAATATGGGTACGTTATTAACAGATACAATCACATTAAAATCTGATCAAGTCATTCCAACCATTGATGCAGGCTTTTATCGCCCTGTTGAAATTGGTGATTATGTATGGTTGGATAAGGATAGAAATGGCATTCAAGATTCTGATGAAGATGGCATTGCCAATGTCACCGTGGTCTTAAAGCAAGGTGACACGGTTGTTGATACGACACTAACAGATGATGACGGTGAATACTTATTTAGCGGCCTTAAGCCCGGCGACTATAAAATAGAGTTTACTAAGCCGGATGCTTTTGATAACTTTACCATTCAAAAAAGCGGCAGTGACAATGAAAAGGATTCAGATACCAATACATCTGGAATCATTGACAATATTACTTTGGTATCAGGTGAGCATAATATGAGCTTTGATGCCGGACTATATAATTATGGTTCTTTAGGTAATTATGTGTGGCACGATGAGGATGTAGACGGTATTCAAGATGATGGCGAAGCAGGCATGGCGGGTATAACCGTCACCCTTTATGAAAAAGTAGGGGCGGATTACATAGAAGCGGCTTCTACCAAAACAGATGCAGATGGTTATTACTTATTTGATACGCTAAATCCTAATGATTATCAAGTAAAAATAGAAGTCCCGGTTGGTTATAAGCTTTCAGATACCAATGAAGGCAGTGACGATGAAAAAGATAGTGATTTCAATCCATCGGATTATAGCTCTGAAACCGTCTTTATTGAATCAGGTGAGCATGACTTAAGCATTGATGCAGGCATTTATCAGCTCAGTCAACTTGGTAATTATATTTGGTTGGATAAAAACGCAGATGGTATTCAAGGTGATGATGAAGATGGCATAGAAAATGTAAAGGTCAAGCTGTTAAATGCTTTCGGGTTTGAAATTGCTTCAACTTCTACAGATGTAGACGGATTCTACTTATTCGATGAATTAGAAGTTGGTGAATATAAGATAGAAGTTATCCCGCCAACAGGCTTTGTGGCCAGTGAGAAAAATGCATCTGATGATACGAAAGATTCCGATATAGATGCTGAAACCTTTAAAACAGATTCAATTACCATTGCATCCTCTAATGTCAGCGACCTATCATTAGATGCAGGTTTATATCAAAAAGCCGCTATTGGAGATTATGTTTGGGAAGATATGAACAGCAATGGCATTCAAGAAGCAACTGAACCCGGTATTGAAGGTATCCATGTGACTTTATTTTTACCGGATGATTCGACCAAAGTTACTAAAACTGACGAAAATGGATTTTATGAATTTACTGATTTAGTTCCCGGAACCTATAAAGTTCATTTTGATATGCCTTCCGGGTATATATTATCACCTACTAAAGCAGGTGCTGATGAAGCCCTAGATAGCGATGCTAATCAAGATACGCGATTAACAGATGAAATCATACTTGAATCCAATGATGTTATTTCAACCATTGACGCAGGCTTCTATCGTCCGGTCCGAATCGGTGACTATGTTTGGTTGGATAAAAACAAAAATGGTATCCAAGATTCCGAAGAAAAAGGTGTAGAAGGTATTAATGTCAAGCTGATTTTATCGGATGATACAACCATCGAAACAGAAACCGATGAAAATGGCTTTTATGAATTCAATAATTTAAAACCAGGCACCTATGTAGTTGTATTTACAGCTCCTAAACGACATCGTTTTACTATTTTAAATGCTGGTAATTATGATGAAGACAGTAATGCAAATAGAGGAAACGGAATGAGCGATGAAATTGTCCTATTATCAAATGGAGAAGATTTAACCATTGACGCAGGAATCTATGAAATACCCGATGACAAAGAAGTATATGGCAGCATAGGCAATTATGTCTGGTATGATACCAATTATAACGGCATTCAAGATTCTGACGAAAAAGGTGCTCCTGGTGTTAAAGTGACCATCACTTATCCAAATGGAATAACCAAATCCACAACCACAAATGGTAATGGAAAATATTTATTTGATGATTTAGGTGTTGGATCATACAGTCTTGAGTTTGAAAAACCTGACGGGTATTCTTTTACAATAAGTGGTGCCGGTGACGACAGCGAAGACAGTGATGTCAGCAAAAGCGGAAAAATTCATGGAGTATTCTTAGATGAAGAAGAAGACAACATGGACCTGGATGCCGGTTTAGTGGGAACTTCCGAATTAGGAGACTTTGCTTTCGTTGACAAGAATGATAATGACCTGCAAGATGGCGAAGATCAACCTTTTGAAGGACTAATCATAAAGCTTTATAATGGTGACGATGAGTTGATTGCCGAAACTACAACGGATGAAGATGGTTACTATAAATTTGATCAACTGTTTTCAGGCGAGTATTACATACAAGTTGATAAGCCTGATGGATATAACTTTATTACACCGAATGCCGGAGATGATTCTTTAGATAGTGATATATCTTCCGATGGAGCGTCAGATAAAGTGACTTTGGATATTAATGATTCTAATTTAACTCTGGATATTGGATTAAAAGCATCTGATTCGGTGGTGGATGATGATCCTGCAGATGTTATTATCGAGGATGAAGATGGAAATATCATCAAAGAAGGTACTACAGATGAAGATGGTAACATCGATTTAACCGATCTCCCTAAAAATACGCCTCTAACCATTACCATCACAAAAGATGGCGAGATAATAGATGAGATAATCATAGAAATACCTGATGAAGAAATACCACTTTCGGATGTGGATATAAAAGAATTAAGTGTTTTACCCAGAACGGGCACCCATGATTACAACCTCTTACTTCTCGGTTCTATTCTTCTGGCAGTGGGCATCTACTTCATGATCCTGAATTATAAGAAAAAGAAAAATTAATAGAGTAAAACGCGTGTCAATTTAAAATTGCACGCGTTTTATTTTTGAAAAACCATTGTAACAATTTAACAATCACTTCACTCATTAGGAGTGCATGAAAAATGGTCAATATTTAGTATATTCTTGCGTTATGATTTATGTTGAGAGACATTTGGTATATAATTTTCATTGCGAAAAGAACAAAGGGAGAGTTATTACTGATTTACTTAATTTAGACGGTCAGTGCCCTAAATCTCTGCTAAGTATTACAGCCCTTTGGTTTTAATTCCGTTGCACTCCATTAAAACTGCATTTCTCCATTACAAATTATATACCAAATATCTCTTGTAGCTAGTAACATGTATTCGTTCAGCAAGTCTAATTATAACCATCTATTATTGTGTTATTATAGTAATGAAAATTTTGAAAAATATTGAATAGGAACCGGAAGTATAATATAATAATCTAGAAATTAATAGATAATCCGAGCTTTTTTTTCTAAGGGTTGACTATGAATGAAAAGCCGTCAGGGTATAAATGGAAACGTTTATGCCTTCCATTGTGAAAAGGGTTGTTATCTGTGGTAGAAAGTATTTCTATAGCCATTTCACTGTGAAATGGTTTTTTTTATTGTGTCATATGCTGTGTTACGCGCATTGAACTGATATAAGCTTAGCCGTTACTTTTTTAAGCCCATTTGATAAGAAGGTGAATAGAATGAAATTAAGGACTATTACATTAATGATCTGTGCCATATTAATTTGTTTTATATCTGGATGCGATTCAAAAGATGCTGTTTCTCAAGAAAAAGAAAAACCGGCTATTGAAGGAAGAGAAATTGTAGATTCTGTTGAGAGAACCCTTATAGTACCCTATCCGGAAGAAATAGACAGTATTTCAGCATTGTATACCGTAACAGGACATATCGCTATTATGTTAGATGAAGGCGATATTATAACATCCTGTAGTAAAGGTTTAAAAAGAGATAAGCTTATTTTAAATATGGAGCCGCATATAAAAGATATTCTAATGCCAAAATCAGGCGGTGTTATTAATATGGAGGAGTTATTAAATTCAGAACCGGACTTGGTTTTTCTGGATACTCCGGCATACTGGGGTAAGATGGGTACGGATAAGCTGGACAAGTTGGGAATTCCTTATTTTGTTATTGAGTTCAATTCTATAGAAGATGAAAAATATGCGGTTAAGACCATTGGAAGTATTTTAGGTCAAGAAGAAGAAGCCGAACAATACATAAAATTTTTTGATCGAATGCTTCAAATAGCAGATGATATCACTCAAAAAATACCGGAAGACGAAAAGTGGCGCGTTTATCATTCTATCAATGAGGTTACAAGGACCTCCGCACCGGGAACACTTCCGGCTGAATGGTTGGAAAAAGCCGGGTGTATCAACGTTGCATTGGAAGGTGATTTAGAAAAAGAGGAAGATAAATTCTTTACAACGGTAGAGGACATCATGTACTGGAATCCGGAGGTTATTCTGGTCAATGAACCGGGAACTTATGAATATATTCATTCTAAAGAAGAATGGCAAGATATTGATGCCGTTTTAAATAATCGGGTGTATCTGATGCCAACAGGCATATCAAGATGGGGACATGCAACCTCTTTGGAAACACCGTTAGCCATAGTTTGGACACTCAAAACTTTATATCCTGAGTATTCTCAAGAGATAGATATAAAAGCTTTGACAAATGAATTTTACTTAGATTTATTTGAATATGAGTTATCGGATAACGAAATTGAACAAATATTAAGTGGATTGGATATGCGTAAAGCAAAGAATCTACAAGATTAAGCAAAGGTTTATAAACGAAAGGAAGAATAAAGATGCAGGTGAGAATAAACAATAAAGTCCTTTTGGTATTATGCGTGGTTACACCTATTTTTCTGGTGTTTATTTCCTTGTTTATAGGCAGATATCCCTTGTCTATTTCTCAGGTGGTTACCATTTTAACATCAGGCTACAACAACATTGCAGCAGGCATAACACCCATTCAGCATACCGTCTTATGGGATATGCGAATGCCAAGAGCATTAATGGCACTTCTTGTAGGAGGTGCCTTAGCTGTAAGCGGAGGCGCTTTACAAGGCGTATTTAGAAATCCGCTGGTAGATTCCGGGATGCTGGGCGTTAGTGCAGGAGCAGGCTTTGGGGCATGTATTGCTATTATTTTATTTCATAATATTTTTTTTACTTACGTTTTTGCTTTTGCATTTGGTATCATAGCGGTTGTTTTGAGCTATGCAACCGGAAAAATCTATAAAACCGCGCCAACCGTAACGCTAGTCTTAGGAGGCGTTGTTATATCTTCAATATTTTCTGCATTGATCTCATTTACAAAATATGTAGCAGACCCTTACGAACAGCTGCCTGCCATAACCTTTTGGCTAATGGGCAGTTTGGCAAGAGCAAATTACGCGGACCTTGCAATAGCAATGATTCCTATATTCATAGGAATCATTGGGATCATGTTGATTCGCTGGAGAATTAATTTATTATCATTAGGAGATAGAGAAGCCGGAACTTTAGGGGTCAATACAACGCTATGTCGAGGCATTATCATTGCATCTACAGCATTAGCAACAGCAGGAGCCGTATGTATTAGCGGGACCATCGGATGGATTGGATTGGTCATTCCTCACATCGGGAGAATGATTGTTGGAAATGATAACAGAAGGCTTTTACCCCTTTGTCTGGCTATGGGGGGAAGTTTTCTGCTGATTGTAGATGATTTAGGACGCTCTATTACCGGAAGTGAAATTCCTTTAGGCGTGTTAACTGCATTAATAGGCGGGCCGTTCTACATTTATCTGCTTAAAAAAACCAAAGGAGGCGGCGGTTGGTAATGGCTGTGTTAGAAATAAAGGACCTGAATTTTTCATATGGCAAGAGAAAGATATTAAATGGTATTGATTTTGCTATAAAAAAAGGAGAGATATTTTGTATATTCGGCCCTAACGGATGTGGGAAAACAACCATGTTAGATTGCGTATTAGGGCTTCAAAAGGCAGAAAAAGGAGAAATCTTTTTTGAAGGTAAAAACATTACAGAAATGAAAATTGAAGAAATTGCCAGGAAAGTGGCCTATGTACCGCAGAAACATCAGCATACCTTCGGTTATACGGTGTTAGAGATGGTTTTAATGGGCAGAACTGCTCATACTTCCATGTTTGATTCTCCTAAAAAAGAAGACATTAAAATTGCTGAAGCATGTCTTAAAAATGTTGGCATGTATGCTTTTAAAGACCGAATTTTTAATAACCTAAGCGGCGGTGAGGCTCAGCTGGTGAAATTAGCAAGAGCACTGGCACAAGAAACCAATTTGATCATATTTGATGAACCCACATCTCATCTCGATTTCAGACATGAGCTAAATGTCATTAAGTATATGGCAAAACTGATTAAGGAATTTGACATGTCCATCATTATGGCAACGCATTTTCCCAATCATGCATTTTATTTTGAAAATCAAGGTCTAAATACAAAAGTAGCCATGATGGAAAATGGGGTGTTTTATGCTAAGGGAAGGGCAGAAGAGGTGCTGGATGAAGAAAATATGAGCAGAATCTTTAAAATCAAAACCAAGGTATATAAAAATGTTGAGGCAGATCATTTCTTTAACTATATGGTTCCAATAGATTTTAGTGATGGAGGACAATGGCATGCAAGTTAAAAGAATAATTGCAACTGTATTGATGGTAATCATGTTATTGAGTTTGACAGGCTGCGGCAATAATGGTCAACATCAAGAGGCAGCTTTAACCAATGAAAACCATATCAAGATCATCGACTGTGCCGGCAGAGAAGTAAGTGTACCCAAAGCACCGGATCGGGTGGCATGTCTTTTTGCAGTTTCCTCTCACATTGTAAGTATGTTGGGTGATAGCACAAAAATTGTTGCCGTTTCGGAAGGCAATAAGAGGGATCATCTATTTTTAGAGATATACCCTGAAATAAACGATATAAGGACACCCAAAGGCAGCGGACATATTAATATTGAAGAATTGTTTAAAGATCCACCTCCGGATGTTGTATTTTGTTATAAAGATATTGTTCAGGACAAAAAAATGATGGATAAAATTGAGCGGTTTGGCGTTCCTGTAGTGGTCATAGAATTTAAAACCATAGAGGAACAGCAATACGCTGTAGAATTAATCGGTAAAATTATGGGAAAGGAAGAAAAAGCTCAAGCCTACAATAAATACTATAATAGTGTGCTTAAAAGAGTAACGGAAAAAGTATCCCATATCCCGGACTCAGAAAAAAGGCGTGTCTATCATGCCATTAATGAGCTGCTAAGAACAGACACTAAAGGTTCCCTGCCTGCTGATTGGATACCTAAAACAGGTGTTAAGCCTGTTGGTGTTGCAAAGGGAGAAAGTACCACCGGAGCAGATAAGAACTTTATATCACTGGAACAGCTCTTTACTTACGACCCGGAATATATCATTATTAATGGTAAAGATGTTATAGATTATATAGAGGCAAAGGAAAGACTACATGTATTATCTGCTTATAAAAACGGTAATATTTTTCTAATGCCCCTTGGTGTATCAAGGTGGGGACACCCATATTCAATCGAAACCCCTCTTGCAATATTGTGGACAGCAAAAACAATCTACCCGGAACACTTTGAAGATATTAATATACAGGATGAAACGAAAGATTTTTATGAGAATTTCTTTAATTATGCTCTTTCAGATGATATGACACAAAAGATCATCGAAGGCAGAGCTTTTAAAGAGATAATGGGCGGAAGAAAATAGATAGATAAGGTGTGATAAGTGTGAAATTAGTCATTTGCATTGATGATACGGACAATTTAGAATCTAAAGGAACAGGCTCTATTGCTGATGAAATGCGTCAGATTATTATTCAAGAAGGATTTGGAAAATGCGGTATTGTAACCAGACATCAATTGCTGTTACATAAGGATATTCCTTACACGTCACATAACAGCTCTATGTGTTTTGATTGTGAAATTGAGGATTCAAAGTATGAAATATTGGAAGAAACGCTATCGACTTACTTAAAAAACGAAAGTGCTGACGGCTCAGACCCAGGCATATGTATTGTTAAATTAACACATGAGACCAATGAAGACCTTTTACTGGATTTTGGACTACGTGCCAAAAAGTGCATTTTAACCAAAGATGAGGCTTATGACATTGCCAATGAATTAGGGTTATACCTCAAAGAAGAAGGCGGAACAGGGCAGGGTGTCATTGGTGCATTGGCAGGCGCAGGTCTTCGTTTGGGGGGAAATGACGGAGAGGTAAAAGGAGAAATCAAGCAATATGAAAAAGGAAAAACATATCCTATCCACCATCTCTTATCCGGTAATGTCATACAGATGGTTTGTGATGTTGATTATAATATAATACCCAAAAACCAACACGTATATATTACATGGAAGGCAAAGCCCGTTCTAGTGAACAAAAAAATAGTATTATTGGTTAAGTGGTCGGAAGAAAAACAGTTGTGGGTGACCATGGAAAAAAAAGAAATGAGAGCCTTTGGTGATGAGCGAATATACAAACAAGGGTGTAAAGCCTACACACCGGATGTAGAAGAAGAGCACGTTAATGATTATGAACATTCTTGCTTAAATTGCAGATACAGAAGATGGACAGACGAAACCTTTCTTTGTACTTATTCGGCAAAAGGAGCGTATTCATGATGTATGATGTCATTGTTATTGGTGCAGGGGTTGTAGGGGGATTTGTGGCTCGAGAACTTTTACACACAAAGTTAAAAGTAGCACTTCTTGAAAAAAACAATGATGTTTGTTGTGAAGTGACCAAAGCCAATACGGCAATCGTACATCCCGGCTATAGTGCAAAAACAAATACCATAAAAGGAAAGATGACAGTTGATGCTAATGAAAATTTCCAACAAATATGCAGCGAACTGCAAGTTCAATTTAAACGTATTGGTTCTTTAATGATCGCTACCGGTGAGAAAGGCATAGAAAAAATACAAAAAAAATATACCATAGGGACTCAAAATGGTGTAAAAGGATTACGTTTATTAAACCGTGAGGAGACCTTCGCTTTAGAACCCAATATCAACCCTGAAGTGATCATGTCTTTACATGCCCCCTCTACCGGGGTAGTAAATCCATGGGAGTACGGAATTGCAGCAGTTGAAAATGCGGTGGATAATGGGGCCAATCTTTATTTAAATACCAAGGTTGAAGGCATTGACAAAGAAAAGGATGTTTTTGTTATCCAGACCAATACAGGAAAATTTAAAGCAAAGTACGTCATTAATTGTGCAGGGCTTTATTCCGACGAAGTCAACGAGATGGTTGCTCATCCGTTCTTTAAGATTGTACCTAGACGGGGAGAATACTATATCTTGGATACTGAAGCAGGTAATCTGGTTGAGCACATCATCTTTCAAACCAGGGAAGATGATACGAAGGGTGTTATTATTGCACCTACTGTTGAGGGAAATATTTTAGTCGGTCCAACAGCAGAAGATATTGACGAAAAGAATAACAATTCTACCAGCCTGGAAAAATTAGATTTGATAAAACGTGTTGCGTCCAAAAGTGTGACAAATGTACCTTTTCACTTAGTCATTCGTTCTTTTGCGGGTATTCGTCCCAGGCCAAACTGGATTAAGAAAAACGCTGTAACCGGTGAAATAGAGTTTTATGAGGATGATGTGAAGGATTTCATAATCGGTGAAACCAAAGAATGCAATAACTTCTTTAATGTAGCTGGCATTAAATCACCTGGTCTTACATGTGCTCATGAAATTGGTAAATATGTTGCAAAGCTTGTGGTATCTAAAATGGAAAAACCTCTGAAAAATGAAAACTTCAACCCCAATAGAAAGAAGAAAATACGTTTTAATGAACTGGATATGGATGAGCAAAAAAGACTCATACAACAGGACCGTACATATGGAAATATGGTCTGTCGATGTAAAAAAATCACAGAAGCGGAAATTGTAGATGCCATTAAAAGAAATGCGGGAGCAAGAACCGTAGATGGGGTTAAAAGGAGAGCAGGTACAAGCCTTGGACGCTGCCAAGGTAGTTTTTGCACTGAAGAAATCATAGAGATTTTGGCAAGAGAGCTCAAAAAACCTATTCATCAAATAGAAAAAGATAAAAGTGGTTCATTTATTGTGACGGATTCTGTCAAATAGGAGGATAGCATCTCATGAAATATAACCTTGTTATTATTGGCGGAGGTCCTGCCGGTTTGGCTGCAGCCATTTCTGCAAAGAAGAGTGGATTAGATAAAATTTTAATATTAGAAAGAGAGCATCATCTAGGAGGCATATTAAATCAATGTATTCATACAGGATTTGGTATCCATTATTTTGATAAAGAACTAACAGGACCCGAATATGCAAAAATATTTATTGATCAAATAAAACAAGAGCATATTTCATACAAGACCGCTACAACCGTAATGGATATAACCGATGATCAACAGGTTATTGCTATGAATGACCAAGATGGTATTATGGAAATTTCAGCAGAAGCTGTTTTATTGGCAATGGGTTGTCGTGAAAGACCAAGAGGTGCATTAGATATTGCCGGCTCCAGACCAACAGGAGTCATTACTGCCGGTTCAGCTCAAAAGATGCTTAACATTAAAGGACATCACATAGGAGAACGTATCATCATCTTAGGGTCCGGAGACATCGGATTGATCATGGCAAGAAGATTAACGTTGGAAGGCAAAAAAGTCATTGCTGTTATTGAAAGAATGCCATATTCTAACGGTTTAAAAAGAAATATTGTTCAGTGCTTAGATGACTTTAATATCCCATTATTGCTTTCCCACACCATTACTGAGATTAAAGGGAACAGCCGAGTAGAAAGTGTTATGGTTCATCAAGTGGATAATGGGTTTAACATCATTAAAAATACGGAAAAGCATTACCAATGCGATACCGTATTAATGTCGGTTGGGTTGATTCCTGAAATGGAATTAGGAAAAAGCATTGGCCTTGATATGGATGGACAAACCAATGGTGCTGTTGTCAATGATTTCATGCAATGCAGTAAAGAATGGGTGTTCGCTTGCGGCAATGTACTGCATGTCCATGATTTAGTCGATTATGTAACCATTGAAAGTGAAAAAGCCGGAGCTGCTGCTGCAGAATATGTTCTAAATACAACACCTTTCAATGATTCATCTATAAATGTAACCGGTACTTCTCCGGTGGTTCATGTGGTTCCCCAGAAAATCCTTTTAGGTGAGGGTCCATTAGAAATATTTTTTAGAACCAATCGAATTGTAGAAAACGCTAAAGTTCAAGTCAAGCTTAAAGACAGAATCATCAAAACCGGTCAAGTAATGTACATCAGTCCGGGAGAGATGCAGAAGATTGAAATTGACAAGGAGAGTATAGCAGGTGTTAAAGCAAGTCTTGAGATTTGTGTAACGGAGGCATAACGTTATGAAAGAGTTTATAAAACAAATTACGTGTATTTGTTGTCCAAAAGGGTGCGGTGTTGACATCTATTCATTCCATACAGATTATCAAGTCAACAACCATCAATGCATAAAAGGAAAGGATTATGTCATCATGGAAATGACAAACCCTACAAGATTTATCACCACCACCATTGCTGTTAACGGCAATCCATCCTCTCGACTTGCAGTAAGAACAAATATACCGGTTCCTAAATCAAAAGTACAAGAAGTCGTTGCGGCAACCAAAAAAATAGAAATAAAGTCCCCGGTTTATATGGGACAAATTTTAATAAGCCAAGTTGCAGGCACAGATGCGGATGTAATTGCTTCTTCTGAAGTATTATAATAGATGGATATCCATTATCAGGTTATCGAAAAAGTACTAGAAAAATGAATGCAGGTGTATGAATACATTAACGAATATTTATACGCCTGTATTCATTTTTTGATAGCGTCATGCAATATATATATTGCATTTCAATGTTGTCTTAAATGATAGAACAGACCATATTGTCTAATTAAAATACCTTTTTTTATTATATAAAGTATTGTAAAATAGTATTATATTTTGTTATTTTTTGGAGGATACGATGAAAAAATTAACACCTATGATGAAACAGTATTTTGAAATAAAAGAACAGTATCAAGACTGTATCTTATTTTTTAGATTAGGCGATTTTTATGAAATGTTTTTTGATGATGCTTTAACGGCATCAAAAGAACTTGAAATAACACTAACCGGCAGAGAGTGCGGACAAAAAGAGAAAGCGCCTATGTGTGGTGTTCCTCATCATTCTGCTGAAAATTACATATCAAAGCTAATTACCAAAGGCTATAAAGTTGCCATATGCGAGCAAACTGAAGACGCTTCGGCAGCAAAA